>JAEXVC010000017.1 GCA_023406715.1 Bacteroidota bacterium
CCCCAGCAAAGTAGAGGCAATGGTAAACGAAAAGGGTATCAACCTTTTCTTCCAATCGGTGGAAAATCGCAAACAGTGCTGCCACATTCGCAAAATTGAACCCCTAAAACGTGCATTTAGTGGCCTAGATGTTTGGATTTGCGGACTAAGACGTGAGCAGTCTACCACTCGAACCCAAAACGAGATGGTGGAATGGGATGAGGCCAATGGCCTTATCAAACTAAATCCACTTATTAATTGGTCCGAGCAACAGGTTTGGGATTACATAAAGGAACACAATGTGCCATACAATGTGCTGCACGACAAAGGATTTCCAAGTATTGGTTGTCAGCCATGCACTCGTGCAATATTCCCTGGCGAAGATGTTAGAGCAGGCCGTTGGTGGTGGGAAAATCCAGAAACCAAGGAGTGCGGTTTACATAACCGTAAATCCTAAAGTTGATTCTTATCGGGGGTATTCAGAATTCGCTTGGTTATCATTTGTACTGGAAACCTAGCAGCCACAAAGCCTATTGTTAGCACAACTAGCAGTATCAATGCAATATCACCTAGTTGAACATCAACAGGGTAGGCATCAACAATAAAACTGCCACGCCCTTCTAGTTTAATAAGTTTGAAAGTTATTTGCGCCCAGCAAACAATAAGCCCCAGCAGTGTACCTATAATTGTTCCACCAATCGATATAAGCAAGCCTTCGGTTAAGAAGATTTTCCGAATTAAATCATTGTCGGCTCCTAAACTCCGAAGAGTTTCCACATCCTTACGTTTCTCAATAATTAGCATTGATAAAGAGCCCACAATGTTGAACGAAGCAATTATAAGTATAAGCGTGAGAATCATTCCAATAGCAAATTTTTCTGATTTCATGGTTCTGTAAAGCGACTCGTTCTGCTGAAACCTATTTTGCACCTTGAAGTCACTCCCGAGAATTTTCTCAACCTCGCCTTTTAATCGCTCAGGATTGAAGCCTTTTGTCACCTTTAACTCAACGGAGGTTACGGTTGTAGAATCGTAAGACAACAAATTTCGGACAAACTCCACAGGCGTAATAATATACTGTGTATCAAACTCCTGCTCAACAGCAAAAACTCCCGAGGGCATAATATTTTTTCGGCCAAATGCCGACTCCAACGATAAAGTAGCCTTACCTCGCTTAGGCACATACACAACTAGAGGGTCGAAATGGGCCAAACTTACATTTAAGTAATAGGCAACTCCCTGCCCCATAATGGCCATTGGCTGACTTCCGCTCCAAAGCGTAAATCCGCCATCAATAAGCATTGAGTCCAAGCCTGTTAAATCGACATAATTTTTGCTAACGCCCTTAATAACGCCTATATGCTGCTTGCTGCGATACTTGAAAAGGGCGTTTTCCTCCAATACTTCGGAGAAAACAACAACCCCCTTTAATTCTCTGATTTTGTCAAATTCAGCAGTTGAAACACTAAAGGTTTTTCCTGTGGCCGGTAATATTCTAATATCGGAATCGATACTGGAGTATAGCCGTGCAATTAACGAATCAAACCCGTTGAACACCGAAAGAACAATAACCAACGCCATAACCCCAGTAGCCACGCCCACCAACGATATTAACGATATAATATTGATGATGTTATGCGATTTTTTCGCGAACAAGTACCTACGGGCTATGAAGAATGGCAATCGCATATGGTTATTCGCTAACTTTTTCGACAAACATATAGGATTTCATCCTTTGGCAAAGCATAACGCTCAACCAAATTAACAGGTAAGGTTTTCACGTAATCATTTTCATCTACCTCAAAACCTGCAGTCTGTAGACGAGCACCATAATCCTTCCCATACAAACGTAAATGGTCGCGTTGCTGGTAATACTTCTCACGCAACTCAGGTGTATTATACGCTGAGTTCTCCAGCGTTTTATCCATCGATAAATCCATTGGAACCTGAAGAATTGCAAAGCCACCAGGCTTCAAAACCCGATGAATCTCCTGCATTGCTTTAAAATCGGAATCGACATGCTCCAAAACGTGATTACAAATAACCACATCGAACATGGAATCAGTAAAAGGAATTACCTGAACATCCATCTTAACATCGGCCCAAGGCGAAATTAAGTCGGCAGTAACGTAGTCCAAGTTCCGTTGCTTTTTAAAAACCTTCAAAAAGCAATATTCTGGGGCAATATGAAGAACCTTTTGGGGCTCAGTAAAGAAATTGGTTTTTTCGCGTAAATAGAGCCAAATTAACCTGTGTCGCTCCAGCGACATTGAATGCGGAGCTAAAGCATTTTCTCGAACCTTTGTTCTTCCGTAGGGCAATAACTTTCGGTACTTTTTACCCGAAATAGGATCTTCAAATTTATTACCAAGGTAAAAAACTCCCAATGTTTTTAATGCAAAGGCCGCAAATAGTTGGAGATAATGACGCGGAATAAACCTTGTTGTAAAAGAAACAAGAAACTTAATCATCGGACTACTTATTTAAAAGACGGTCAATATTCTCGATATAATCCAACGAATCGTCAACAAAAAAAGCAAGCTCTGGGATTACACGAAGTTGATGCCTTACACGTTTTCCAAGCTCCAGCCTAAGAGTTTTAACATGATGCCTAATTAATTCAAGCGTAGCTTCAGTACCCTGAGTTGGAAATATGCTGATGTAAATTTTTGCCAAACCTAAATCGGGGCTAACCCGCACTTGCGTAATAGTTATCATTTTACCTGGGAATAACGCTGCTCCCTCGCGCTGAAAAATTTCTCCAAGATCCTTTTGAATTAGCCGCGCCACCTTCTGCAGTCTTGTTCCTTCCATAGAGTTATCTTTTTTGCAAAGATACTTAATTAAGTTTAACCTAAATATCCCCAACTGGATGGATTATTAAAACACCAATAAGTTGATATTTAATTCCTTTTTTCGGATATTTGATTTTCTAGATTAAAATTAAGAAAATATTAACCTAAAACTAAATAGTATGAATGAACAAAAATTCGATTTCAATCAGTTTATTAGCGACTCAAAAGAAACGTTACTAAACCCTAAATCCTATTTTGCCACAATGAAACTTGATGGTGGAATGGGCGAACCATTGATTAAAGCACTTATATATAGCGTTGTGGCTGGCGTGCTTTATTTAATATGGAGTTTTCTTATTGTTGGGGGTGTTGCTGGTGGAATGTGGGGTGGTGCTGCGGGAATAGGTGCATTCTTTTTTACAATAATTGGCGGAGTAATTGGCGTATTTATAGCTGCACTCATTATCCTGATTATATCATCTATTTGCAGTGGAAACAATGACTTTGAAGCCAACCTTAGGGTTGCGGCTTCGTTAATGGTAATGTTCCCTATCGGCGCTTTAGCCTCAGTATTTATGTTTAACTTTTACCTAGGAACAATTGTAAGTTTTCTTGTAAATCTTTATGCGCTATACTTACTTTATATTGCTGTAACCACTGCACTAAAAGGTAAAGACCAAACAGCTAAGATTATCATGCTTGTTTTAGCGGGTATTATGCTGATATTCCTAGCTCGCAATTTATATCGCGGACAATTCTATAGCAGAGCATTTAATTTTGGTAGCAACAAATACCAAAAAGAACTAAGCAATTTCCAAGAACAAATGGAAGCAGCAACCAATGAAATGAATGCTGCCTATGCTGAATCGGAGGACAACGCTAATGAGTCTGGCGATGAAAAATACGCTAAACCCGAAAAATTCCCCAGCGATGCGCTTAAAGATGTAAAACAATACCTTTCCAAAGGCAATCCGGTTCTTTCACAAGAGAAATTGCAACGTTTAGCAGATGTTTTAACAAAACTAAAGGATTACGACGAGAGCCAGTCCGATGAAATCAATAAGGTTTTAACCTCGAATGGCTATAAGGGCACTATGGAGTACTCTTCGGACCTATTAGCTGCAGCATCGGGATATGCTGCCATTGCTAGTCTAAAAGGGTTAGAGGAACTAAAGAATGCCACTGAGTCCGAAAAAAATAATGTAGGAATGTTCGAAATGGATAAAGTACTAGTTACTGCTGCATCACAGTCTATTTCCCTAGCAAAACTTACCGAGGAGGATTTACATACCGTTTACGATAACTGGGATTTAATTATTGAAATTGACAAAAACTCAAAGAAATAAAGCCTTACAGTAAAAAAGTATCGGGTGTTTCAGTTGCTGAAACACCCGATTTTTTCATACTAAACCCTGTCAGTGTTATTAATATTAGATGATTATTTAATTCCCAGTTTCTTTGCAACATCTTCGGGTAAAGCCTTTTTATGAACCATAATAGCAATGGTTTTCATACGAACAAAAGGCTCAGACATATACAGATAACCATTGTAAACACCCTCGGTGCCCCAGCTGTTTTTTGTGTAGAAATAGGTTACCCCATTTTGGTCTGTTGCCAAACCTGTTAGGTGCATTAGGTGGTCGTCGGACGATGTATAGTTATCAAAAGTAAACTGACGTTTATTTTGGTCAACCACAATTTCGGGAACAGGTGCCTCAAAGCTAGTTAGCTTTGCTTTACGCTCCTTATCGGTCATTCCTACCCAACGGTCTTTATCGCTACCTGCAATTTCCTCAACTTTTTCCACAGGAAGCACGGCAACACCTTTGCTCCAAGCAAAGCTCTTTTCGCTTACGTCGCCGTCCCAGCATACAGAGTAGCCATTCATTAATGCATTCTTAATGGTTTTGATTAAATCATCGAGCGGAAGATTGTAGTAAAGGCTATGCGCCCAATTATCGGGTATCTCAAGTACAAACTGTGAGTAAAATGGATGATGACTATAAGAGGTAATCTCCACATAATCGTCAGGATTAAACCCAACGTTGGCAAGTGTCGATTTTTTTGTGTCGGGGGCAGCGCCTAAATAGTTGTCGAGTATTGAATTGTAGGCAGGATACCACGCTGTTGTTAAGGGCTTGTTTGGATTCTTTACAACCGCAACTAAATAAGCATTAAGTA
>JAEXVC010000064.1 GCA_023406715.1 Bacteroidota bacterium
TTGTTTGCTATAAGCAGGCCAATTCCCTTATCGGGGAAAGCGGTATCGTTACAAATTATGGTCAGGTCTTTTATACCTTTCTCAACCATTTTTGCGATAATGCTATGTGGGCTGCCCACAGCCATAAAACCACCAATCATAACGGTCATACCGTCCTTAACCATCGAAGCAGCTTCCTCAGCCGAGATAAACTTGTTCTTCATATCTATGAGATTTTCGATTATTTCAAAAAAATTTTAACCAATTTAAACTAAAAGATATTTATCACATCTTATGGTTGTGTTACTATTTGTTACTTCCAAATCGAATTTCCCTACAATTTGAATATAATAGGGCATCAAAACTTACAAATGTACAATATTATTGGTAAATATTGTTAAAATCCGATGCTCAAAATTATATGTCAGATAGCAGGTTCGTTAGAGCTTTAATTATAGTTCGAAAACGTTTGTGCTTAGAACATTATTTATTGCAATAAAAAAGCCCCGATATTTTTACTTTCGGGGCATTTCAGTTTTCTATAATAGTTTATTTTTTCAACCGTTCGTTAAGTTGCCTTACTATTTGCTTTGCATCGCCCACAACGCCCAAATCGGCAACTTGGAAGATTGGCGCAAATTTATCCTTGTTGATAGCAACAATGTAGCCCGACTCCTCCATACCCGCGAGGTGCTGAATAGCTCCCGATATTCCCACAGCAAAGTACAAATCTGGACGAACAGTTTTTCCGGTTTGACCAACCTGCCTGTCGTGCGATATCAGTCCTGCATCAACTACCGCTCTTGATGCAGATACTTGTGCATCGAGTGTTTCAGCCAAATCGTTCACAGTTTTTAGACTTTCAACATTAGCCATACCTCTACCGCACGAAATAAGAATTTTAGCCTCGCTAATATCAACCATCTCGGTTTTCTCCTTAACGGAGTTTAAAAGTTTAACCCTGAACTTGTCCTTGTTGAAAGGCACGTTAACCATAATCACCTCACCTTTGCGCGATGAATCGGCAGCAAGGCTTCGCATAACTCCCGGACGAACAGTACTCATCTGTGGTCGATGTTCCTTGCTAACAATTGTCGCCATAAGGTTTCCACCAAAAGCAGGACGGGTCATTAGTAAATTTTTGTCATCCGATATTTCGAGTTTCGTACAATCTGCCGTTAATCCTGTTTCCAAACGAGCCGATAGACGTGGACCTAAATCGCGCCCAATTGTGGTTGCTCCAAGCATTAAGATGTTTGGCTTGTACTCGTTAACGATATGACAAACTGCCTGTGTGTATGGCTCCGTTAAGTAGTTGCTCAGTTCTGGAGCATCGGCACAGATAACAACATCGGCACCGTGGGCAATTAGCATATTTGCCTGATACGAAATACCACTGCCTAAAAGAATTGCATAAACCTTTTCGTTAAGCGATTCTGCTAAATCGCGAGCCTTCCCAAGTAGTTCGAGCGATACATTTTGAATTTCGCCTTGGCGCTGTTCTACAAAAACAAATACGCCTTTATATGCTGATATTTCCATTTTTTTCAGAGTTAGATGATGAATTTTTCCTTCAGTTTGCTGATGATAATACCAACAGCCTCATTGGTATCAACCTCGTAAAGTTCACCTGGTGCTTTTACGCCCCTAGAGAATGCTTTGTGCACACGTGTAGGCGAGCCCTTTAGTCCAAGTTTACTTTCTTCAACATCAATTTGCTCGTAACCCCAGAACTCCACAACCTTTTCGTATGCTCCAACAACTCCATTAATTGTCATATATCGGGGCTTGTAGGCTCCTGAAAGAACGGTAACCACGCAAGGACCATCAACCTGAAGCATTTCATACCCATCCTCAACCCTGCGCTTCATTGTGAAAGTATTCTTACCATCAAAATCTAAATGCTCAAGGTACGATACCTGAGGCAAATCTAAATGCTCGGCAATTTGAGGACCAACCTGTGCGGTATCGCCATCAATGGCTTGTCGACCAGTTATAAGCAAGTCGAACTCAAGTTTTTTCAATGCACCGGCCAATGCGTGCGATGTTGCAAGAGTATCGGCACCTGCAAATTTTCTATCCGTAAGCAGAATAGCCCTATCAACTCCCATTGCGTATGCCTCGCGCAGAATATCTTCGGCTTGGGTTGGCCCCATGGTTATAGCTGTGATATGAGCGTTGAACTTATCCTTTAGGATTAATGCAAGCTCCAATCCCGCTTTATCGTCTGGGTTTATTATACTAGGAACTCCCTCGCGAATTAATGTTCCTGTGGTGGGATTTATTTTGATTTCGGTTGTATCTGGAACTTGCTTTATACAAACTACAATTTTCATTTTATTATTCTTTAAAACATTAACCATAATTGCTCAACCACAAAACTACCTTCATTAACCATTCCTGCGAATGCAGGAATCCATATTCTCAAACCTGGATTCCGCATCAAATGCGGAATGATAAATGTTTTTTGTAAGATTTTGGAATTTTTCATGGCTTTTGCATTAACTATTTTAGCAATGCCGCTGAAATTACCATACGCTGCACCTCCGATGTTCCCTCATAAATCTCGGTGATTTTGGCATCGCGGAACATACGTTCTACAGGATATTCGCGGGTATAACCGTATCCTCCATGCATTTGAATGGCCTTATTGGTAACCTCCATTGCCGTTTCGGCAGCATACAGCTTTGCCATTGCGGCATCAGTGGAGTAGTTTTGTCCTTTATCCTTTTTGAATGCCGCCTGACGAACTAGCAGGCGCGATGCTACTACACGTGTTTGTAAATCGGCCAACTGGAATTGAGTATTTTGGAATGCAGAGATTGGTTTACCAAATTGCTTCCGCTCCTTCACATACTTTACGGTTTCGTTAATTGCTCCCTGAGCAATTCCCAATGCTTGTGCAGCAATACCAATTCGTCCACCATCAAGGGTTTTCATTGCAATGGAAAAACCCTCGTTAACTTTTCCAAGCATATTGGCTTTTGGAACAATGCAATTCTCCATAATAAGCTCGCAGGTTGCGGAGCCACGAATACCCATTTTCTTTTCCTTTTTACCAACGGAGAATCCAGGGAAATCCTTCTCAACAATAAAAGCCGAAATTCCCTTAACACCTTTGGACTTATCAGTCATTGCGAAGATGATATAAACGTGACCGTACTCGGCGTTGGTAATAAAAATTTTGCTTCCGTTCAGTATATAGTTGTCGCCATCCTCAACGGCAATTGTTTGCTGCGATGATGCATCGGTGCCAGCGTTAGGTTCGGTTAATCCGAATGCTCCAAGCCATTCGCCCGAGGCGAGTTTGGGCAAATACTTTGCTTTTTGCTCTTTACTTCCAAACTCCATAATTGGAGCCGCACATAGCGATGTATGCGCCGAAACTATTACACCTGTTGTTGCGCAAGCGGCTGAAAGCTCCTCAACAGCCATTGAGTACAACACGTTGTTTCCTCCCGCTCCGCCATACTCAATAGGAACAGGAATTCCCATTATTCCGAGTTTGGCCATCTTCTCAACTGTTTCAATGGGGAAACGTTCTGCCTCGTCCACTTCGGCGGCAAGAGGTTTTACCTCTTTATCTGCAAATTCTCTAATCATTTGCAGAAATAAGGTTTCTGTTTTTGATAAGCTAAAGTCCATCTATTGTTATTTTAATATTACAACACCCAAAAGCAAAGGGTCATATCTTTTCAGATATGACCCCTTGTGATTTATTACCTAAAGGTCCTAACTAAAAGACCCTCAAAGTAAATTTAATTGTTAATGAAATAACAGTAGATTTTTGTTAAAAAAGGTAAAATATGTTATACAGTCATTCCGCCGTCAACGCTAAGAGTTGCTCCGTTGATATAAGCAGCCTCATCGGAAGCTAAGAATAAGTAAGCCGAAGCTATTTCCTCAGGTAAACCTAAACGTCCAGCAGGAACTTTGGCTTTCATTCCGTCCAATACGTTCTCGGGCATCTTTGCAACCATTTCGGTAGCAATAAAACCAGGAGCAACGGCATTAACGGTGATGCCTTTACGTCCTAGCTCACGAGCTAAGGTTTTGGTCATACCAATTAAACCAGCCTTTGTGGCAACGTAGTTGGTTTGGCCGAAATTGCCATATAGAGCAACTACCGATGAAGTATTAATAATTCTTCCGTAGTTCTTCTCAACCATATACTCCGATACAATCTTAGTACAGTAGAAAACACCTGTTAGGTTAACATCAATAACCTGTTGCCAAAGTTCAGGGGTCATTTTCTTTAAAGTACTATCACGAGTAATACCAGCGTTATTTACAAGGATATCAATTTTGCCGTACTTCTCAATCACTGCCTTGGTTGCAGCCTCAATCTCGTCGTACTTCGATGTATTTACCTTTGCAAAAACTGCTTTGTTGCCTTCAGCATTTAATTTGGCAGCCAATTCGTTTCCACGGGTTTCGTCCAAATCCCAGATAACTGTTACAGCGCCCTCAGCAGCAAATCTGATTGATGTAGCAGCACCAATACCTGCAGCGCCACCGGTTATAATAGCAACTTTATTCTCAAGTCTTTTCATTATTTCTGATTTTTAGTGATTAAACAAATTGTGTGTTGTGTTTAAGTTTAGCTACACCAGTAATACAGGGTGCTCCCTCGGAGTTAACCAATGAACAGTTAACTATGCCGATATGTTTCTCGGTATTTACCTCCATTACTTCGAAACGAGCCTCGTATTGCTCCTCAACAAAAATTGGAGCAAGAAACTTCATCTCCTGCGATAGGTATATGGTTCCCTCGCCAGGAAAGAGCGTTCCAAATACTTTTGAGAATACAGCTCCCGAGAGAAATCCGTGAACAATAGGTTTCTTAAAGACTGTTTTGGCAGCATACTCTGCATCAATGTGGATTGGGTTGAAATCGCCAGTAACCTCGGCAAACTTCACAACATCGGCCTGAGTAAACTTTACGCCATGCGTATAAACATCTCCTTGCTTTACCATAGGTGATAATTATATTTTGATAACTAATGTTACTAAACGTTTTTAAGGATGATAGCAGTACCCATACCGCCACCAATACAAAGCGAAGCCATACCGAACTTTTTACCGCTTCGTTTCATCTCGTGAATTAAGCTAACGGTAATCCTATTGCCCGATGCACCAATTGGGTGACCAAGAGCAATAGCGCCACCATTAACGTTGCAGTACTTGTTGAACCAATCGGCAGTTACACCATGGTCTTCGCAAAGTTGCTTCATAACGCCTAATGATTGAGCAGCAAAAGCCTCGTTTAACTCTACAACTTCCATATCGGTAAGTTTCATTCCGACCTTCTTAAGAGCATTTGCAATAGCAGGAACTGGACCCATACCCATAATTGCTGGGTCAACACCACCCTGACCAGTTGCAACAACCTCTGCCAATGGTTTTAAACCATACTTAGCAACAGCCTCCTCCGATGCAACCAACACAAACGAAGCACCATCGTTAATACCAGAAGCGTTACCTGCGGTAACTGTACCATCTTTCTTGAAAGCAGGACGTAATCCTCCTAATTTTTCAAGGTTAGTAGAGCGATTTACAAACTCATCGGTATCGAAAATAATAGTTTCCTTTTTGCTAGGAATCTCAACAGGAACAATCTCACCCTTAAACTTACCAGTATCAATAGCTGCAGCAGCTTTTTGTTGAGAACCAATTGAGAAAGCATCCTGCTCCTCGCGGGTGATACCATACTTTGCAGCGATATTCTCAGCAGTAATACCCATGTGATAACCTTGGAAAGCATCGGTTAAACCATCGGTAACCATGTGGTCCATTACAACCATATCGGCCATTTTATGGCCATTACGGATTGTGCCGGGCATAACAAATCCTGAACTCGACATCGACTCGGTTCCACCAGCAAGAATCAGATTGGCATCGCCAGCCTTAATGCTTGCAACTGCGTTGATAATTGATTTCATACCGCTACCGCAAATCATATTAAGACCGTAAGCAGGAACTTCCTGTGGAATTCCAGCCTTAATAGCAGCCTGACGGGCAACACCTTGTTTTTGTCCAGCCATAAGGATGTTTCCAACAATAACCTCGTCGATTTTTGCAGGGTCAACCTTAGTTTCGGTTAAAATATTCTTAATTACAGTTGCAGCTAAATCTGCAGCTGGTACGTTAGCAATAGTTCCAAGGAACTTGCCGATAGCGGTACGCTTAGCGGCAACAATGTAAACTTTACTCATAGGTTTATTTTGTATTAGTTTAGGTCGGTTTATTTTACTGTCGAACTGGTTTTAGGTCGGCAGGAATTATCAACTTTGCCTCGGTGGCAGCTTGAACCTCCTCAACGCTGAACTCAGGGTTAATCTCTTTTAGAACAATACCCTCGGGAGTAATCTCCATTACGCCCATCTCTGTGATAATAAGATTTACCTGTCCGGCAGCAGTTAATGGCAGAGTGCACTCCTTCATAATTTTATGTGAACCTTTTGCGGTGTGCTCCATGGCAAGAATCACCTTTTTTGCACCAATCAGCAAATCCATTGCACCGCCCATACCGGGAGTTAGTTTACCAGGAATCATCCAGTTTGCAAGGTTTCCTTTCTCATCCACCTGAAGTGCGCCAAGAATGGTAACATCAACATGTCCTCCACGGATAATTCCAAACGAAGTAGCGCTATCAAAAGTTGAAGCACCCTTTGCTAAGGTAACAAATCCGCCTCCTGCATTCGATAAATTCTTATCCTCTTTACCAGGTTCGGGCGTTGGGCCAAGACCAATCAACCCATTTTCGCTTTGGAGGATTACATTAACACCGGCGGGAATATAGTCTGGAACAACTGTTGGCAAACCAATTCCTAAATTCACTAAATCTCCATCCTTAAGCTCAAGAGCGGCTCTCCGAGCAATAAATTCGCGTATCTGATTCTTATCCATAGTAAATTAATCTTATATTTTCTATAAAGTTTATGCCGAATTTAACCCACTAATATAAATAAATTATTGGTACAGAAAGTTACAAATCTACGGCTTTATTCTCTTACAATTTAGAATTAGAATGATGTTATAGGAAATAAACCATAAAAAATATTGACGTGACAGCAATAATCCGTAAGCAAAAGGTGATTTTTTGTAAATGTAAAAGTGATGGTTGAATAAAATGGAAGTTCTTGCAAATATATTGCAACAAAATTCTTGAGTTTATCAGCCAATTATTTTTTGTATAAAAGATATTCCGTTTTAAAAATTTGATATATTTGCTTTATAAAACCTAAATAATTACAACTGATAAACACACAACAATTGAGACAAAACACCCCTTTGTGTATATTATTGAATCATTTGTAAAAAAAATCTCACCACAAATCACATAACTATAGTAACAAACAAAAAATTCACTAAACTTGCACACGTTGCAATTGTCAATTAAACAAACTACTTATCAACCAAAATTTAAGGAGAACAATTATTAATTACTCTCGTGATGAAGTCAAAAAATGATTTTCGGAAGTCAGTAAAGAACGACTCTTACGATTCCGATGAGTTGAAAAAAGGGAGAAAACTTCAACCTATTAAAAAGGAAAAAAATGTTAAACGTTCCCTGTTTCACGAAATTGACGAAGATGAAGACCTTGATTTAGACCTAAGGGATTCTTTTATGGATGATGAAATTTATGATGATGATGCCTATGATGAAGATGAAGAAGATTACTAGTCTATAGCCCTTATGGCAAAAGAAAAAGCCCCTGATTGGGGCTTTCTTTTTTATATTACTTTACAACGCTCTTGTCCTTCACGTAAACCGGACGCTCAATGGCTTGGTCGAGCGAGATAAATGTTTCGGTTCTGGAGATTCCTTGGATATTCTGAATTGTATTTACCAGCACATCCATTAAGTGCTCATTATCTCTACAGAATAGTTTAAGAAGTAACGCAAATTCTCCCGTAATAAAATGACACTCTACTACTTCTGGCATCAATTTTAAGGCATCAATAACACCAACATACTGATTGGTTGAAACAAGTTGAACGCCAACAAATGCGCAAACATCAAAGCCCAAGGCTTTGGGTTTAACAATCATTCGGGAACCCGCGATAATGTCTGCATCCTCCATTTTTTTTACTCGCTGGTGGATTGCTGCTCCAGAAATTCCGCATTCGCGGGCAATTTCTAGGAATGGCATACGGGCATTCTTTACTAAATACGAGAGTATTTTTTGGTCAATTGCATCAACCTTGAACTTTTCCGACATATGGTTACAGTTTGGTATTTTTCCGATGCTAAAAATAATAAAATATCAGAAAACAGACCAAAAAAATACGATTTTTTTACAAATCAAAAAACTTGGAATGGTTTAAACACCAACCTCTACTAATAAAATGAAGGATTTTACTTGATAAACTTCGTAAATATGAGTTTATCGTCGTTAACATCGTAAAAATCCTTAAGTATGGCCTCTATCTTATAACCACACTTTAAGTAAAATTGCTGGGTTGGAGTGTATAGCGGTTTTGATGATGTTTCGATGTAAATTCCACGACCTCCAAGTTTGGCTATCTCTTTCTCCGATTCCTCAAGAATGAGTTTACCAATTCCCTTTCCTCTATAATCGTTGTGGGTTGCAATCCAGTAAAGGTCGTAGCTATTTTTTGTACAGGCTATTGGGCCAAAGCATGCGTACGATATTGTTTTGCCCTCAAAATCGGCAAATACGAAAAAATACTCGCTGGCTATGCCTTTTTCAATTCTCTCCTGAATTAACTCAACAGCAACAGGGATTTCGTAATCGTAGAAGAAACCTGTTGAGGTTACAATATCCCTTACGCTCTCAATATCTTCAAATTTTGGCTCGGTTCTAAGTGTTATTCCTTGCATAATCTTTTA
This sequence comes from Bacteroidota bacterium, assembly GCA_023406715.1. GTDB lineage: Bacteria > Bacteroidota > Bacteroidia > Bacteroidales > Tenuifilaceae > SB25. The sequence continues at coordinate 8,837 of JAEXVC010000064.1, forward strand.
TAACTATTTCTTTAGATTTGGAATATCGTTCAAAATTCTGGTAACAGCATCGCTGAACGGAATACCCGCTTGCTCGCATGCAGTGTAAAACCCACTTCCGGGAGTAATACAAGGGTTAACATTTAGCTCAAGCACCCAAGGGTTGCCTTTTTTGTCAACCCTAAAGTCAACCCGTGAGTAACCGTTAACGTTAAATGTATCCCAGCAGTCAAGACAAATTTTCCTCAATTTTTCCAATAAAGGTTTGTCGGTTTCGGGCAAATCGAAAGTTCTTGTAGTGTTGTTATACTCAAAGGAATCTTCAGTCCATTTTGCCTTATAGCCCATAACCTTTGGTTTGCCTTCGGCATAGTTATGGAATATCATCTCGGGTATTGGCAAAACCTGTGGTTTGGGATTACCTGCTAGTATGGAGATGTTAAATTCGCGACCATCAATATACTCCTCAACAAAATGTATGTTAAAGTTGAGATTTTTAACTCGATTAATTAGCTCTGGGTCGCTACCATAATAAACAGAATCCTCATCTAAGCCCAACGAACCATCCTCCCAAATAGGCTTGATTATATAACGCTTGTCCTTATCTGGCGAAAACTCACCCTTCCCCTCATACCAGTAAGCAGTTGGAATTCCTGCCTCCTTCATCCTTTGCTTGCAAATTGTTTTGGATGATGTAAGGAATATAGTATCGAGCGAGCCTCCTGTGAAAGGAATTTGCATTGAGTTCAGCAAAGCCGGAGCAAGGAATATGAGATTCCCGCTGTTGTTAACAGATTCAACCAAGTTGAATACAAAGTCGGGCTTTAATTGCTCAAGCGCATCTTTGTTTTTTTGAAGGTTGAGTGAGAATTCTAGGGTTTGATGTTTAATTCCTAACTGCTCCAACATATCTGCAATAAGCTTTACCTGGTCTAGCACATCGGCCTCATCGGGACCAGGATTGGCGGATAACTCGTTATAAAGAATAACTGCTTTCAAAGACTTTTCCATCATACCCTACATTGTTAATACGACTAATTGCTGAATCCATTATCATTCCCATTAATGTTACATAATCAACACCCTTAAAACGAGCTAGCATTGGAAAATCGGAATGCTCGGGGTTGATTCCTGCTAAAGGATTTACCTCAATGAAATTGGGAATCCCGTTTGCGTCCATTTTCAAATCTATTCTTCCACCATCTCGGCATCCAAGAGCTCGCCATGCCTTAACGGCGGTTTCAGCACAAATGCTTTCGATATCGCCTGTTGCCAGCTTGTAATCAACTATTCCTTTCCAATTCTCTTTTGTGTGAAGTGAGTAGGTTTGCTCCTTTGCACGAGGAGTTATAATTATTTCCATAACACCAACAGCACGTGCTTCCTCGCCTGTTCCAACAATACCAACAGTAAACTCTCTGCCGGGCAGATAAGTTTCCACCAAAACTGGCTGATTGAACTTAATTAAAAGCTTCTCGCAGATTGGAACCAACTCCTTTGGCGACGATATTCTTGATTTTCCATCGATACCTTTTCCTGTTCCTTCGGCAATGGGTTTAGCAAAAAGAGGGTAAGGCAGGTTTATCCGCATGATATCCTCCAACGATTCTACTACGACAAAATCGGCGGTAGGAATTCCATGGTCGCGGACAATTCTTTTGGTTTGCCCCTTGTGAAGCGATAATGCCATAACCAGCGAATCTGAAAAAACGTAAGGAATTCGGTAAGCATCGAGAATTGCTGGCACTTGCGCCTCACGACCTATGCCATACAATCCTTCACAGATGTTGAAAACTAAATCCCACTTTTCACCCTTGTTCAGTTTTTCGATTAGAGAGTAAACATTGCCAATTCGTTGGGTTCTGTAGCCAAGCTGTTGCAATGTGCTTTCTATGGCGCGTATAGTAACCTCTGAGTCAAACTCCGCAGTTTCTTCCTCGGTGTATCCTAACTTTAAGTAATCGCTACGCAAATCGTAGGCTATGCCCACATTCAACATGTTAGATAGTTTTATAGGTAAATGATATTTTTTTCGAATTAATTGTTGCCCGATGATTGTAGCAATCAAACCTTGACTGATTCTCAGAAATACTTATCGAGCAAAGTTCCACCATTCTGCCTGAAGGGTAGAACTGAGAGGCTAAAGAAAAAGGAGAAACCCCTTTATCCTTAGGGAGAGTGTACAACAACTCTACAGAAGGGAACAATTCCCTGCTATAAAAACTTAGATTTATTACGATTGAGGAAACAATGTAATTTAGTTTCAACACACTTGAATGGCACCAACCAAAAGCGAAAGTAAACATCTTACTTTCGCATCTACTCGGAGGTTCCTCATCCTCCGAAAAATCGATAAAATCAGCAAAAAAAATAATTTTCTCTCTCTCCATTTATTGTAACAACTTGTTAGTGTGTTGTTTAATCGATTTTTTTTGTTAGAATTATGATGTAAATATTGTAATTTATTTCACTCCACAATACCATTTAGCTTTTTTTTTATCAACAGCACAAATTCAACATTTTGATTAAACTTAATACTAAGTTATCGCGACTTGAAATATAATAGCAATAGGCCACCCCAATTTAAATTAACAGCAAAGCAATAGTTATTAACATTTTTGTTTTTGGGCAGGAATAATTGCAATGTTTATGCGGATAAACAAGATTTGTAGTTGCCGTAAAAATTTTTATATCTTTGCGGGGAATTTTTGGCCCTATAGTTCAAGGGATAGAACGGAAGTTTCCTAAACTTCAAATTCAGGTTCGAGTCCTGGTGGGGCTACAAAAAAACCTCGGGATTTTCCCGAGGTTTTCTGTTTTAAAACTCCATTCCCTTCTGCTTAGGATAGTCCAACGAATAATGCAAGCCACGGCTCTCGTGCATATTCTGTGCAAAACGTATAATAAGATACCCCACGTTTATCATATTCCTTAGTTCGCAGAGCTTTTGGGTAAGTATCGATTTTTTGTATAGTTCCTCGGTTTCTTGGTATAGTATCTCCAGCCGGCTCAATGCTCGCTCCAAGCGTAGGTTCGAACGCACAATACCCACGTAACTGCTCATAATTTGCTGCATCTCCCTGTAACTTTGGGTAATAAGCACCATCTCCTCGTTGTGGGTTGTTCCCTCGTAGTTCCATTCAGGAATTGCGCCATTTATTGTTAAGGTGTTTTGATTTGCCAAAGAATGGCGTGCAGCCATCTCGGCATAAACAATTGCCTCAATTAGCGAATTTGAGGCCAGTCGGTTTGCTCCGTGTAGACCTGTTGACGAGCACTCGCCAATTGCGTAAAGCCTATGAATGGTCGATTCACCATTCATATCAACCTTAATTCCACCGCACATATAGTGTGCTGCGGGTACTACAGGAATCAAATCCTTAGTTATATCAATTCCTAGCGAAAGACATTTTTGGTAGATGTTGGGAAAATGGTTAATTATCTCTGAGGGATTCTTAAAGGTAACATCAAGGTACACGTGGTCCTCACCCCGAAGTTTCATCTCGTTGTCAATAGCCCGTGCAACAATATCTCGGGGAGCAAGCGAACCTCGGGAGTCGTACTTATGCATAAACTCCTTGCCATCGGTGGTTTTTAGAATTGCACCAAAGCCACGCATGGCCTCTGTTATTAAAAACGATGGTTTCTCGCTTGGGTTATATAGCGATGTTGGATGGAATTGCACAAACGCCATATTCTCTACCTCGCCCTTGGCACGGTAAACCATTGCAATTCCATCGCCAGTTGCGACAGTTGGGTTTGTTGTGCTGTTATAGATATTCCCGGTACCCCCGGTAGCCATAACGGTTGTCTTACTTAAAAACGTATGAACCTTTTGGGTTTTTAGGTCCAGAGCATAAGTACCAAAGCAGGTAATATCATGGTCGCCACGCTTTACCATTGCACCTAGGTGGTGCTGGGTAATAATTTCAACAGCAAAGAAATTCTCAAAAAGTTTGATGTTTGGGTGTTTGCGAGCTTTATCGCTAAGTGCCCTTTGAATTTCGTGGCCAGTATTGTCCTTGTGATGCAGAATTCTATGCTCTGAGTGCCCGCCTTCACGGGCTAAATCATACTGTCCATTTGGCTTCCTGTCAAATTTTGCTCCCCACTGAATTAGCTGGTTTATTTGAGCGGGAGCCTCTTCTACAATCATCCTAACAACAGCCTCGTTGCATAAACCATCGCCACATATCAATGTATCCTGAACGTGTTTCTCGGTTGTATCTGGTTCGTACGTAACAGCCGCTATTCCACCCTGAGCGTATGCAGTATTGGTTTCATCCAAACCTGTTTTGGTGATAACAATAACACTTCCGTGCTCTGCAACTTTAAGCGCATAGCTTAAGCCGCCAATTCCAGAACCAATTACCAAAAAATCGCAGTTAAATGTGGACATAGCAGTATAATTTGCACAAAGCTACAAAATATCTTGCGGGCAACAAATTTTGTCTATAGTTTGATGGGAACTCTTTTCCGTTGAGAAAATCCCAACACCTCCTTGTAACCAATTAGTTTTAGCAACGATGCCGCTTCGGTGAAATACTGTCCAATATTCTGCTCAACATGGGCATCGGAACCTAAAGTAACAGGGACTTTATAGTGATGAAGTATTTCGATAAAGTTGATTGAAGGGTAGAACTCCGCGCAGGGTTTATTTTTACCACTAGTGTTTAGCTCAAAAGCAACACCGTAATCGCTGAAAATTTTTGCAGTTTCCTCATACAGTTTGTCGAGATGAATACTTGGGTGGTAGGCAAATTTTTTGGCTAAATCGCAATGTCCCATTATATCGAATAAACCCGATTTTGCAGAGCGTTGAACCAAGCTAAAATAGTTTTTGTAAAAAGCATTTATATTGATGCTATCGTATGGCGATATGTCAGTATCGAAATTCCAATCGTCGATAAAATGAACAGAGCCAATACAGTAATCGAGCGGAATAGTTTTTAGCAGTTCGGCAATCTGCTTTTCCTTGCCCACGATATAGTCAACCTCGGCACCCAACTTAACAGGAAAGTTAATTGACTTCTCCTTTAGCTGCAAAATAGTTTCAACCATTAAAGGAATAGCCGATTGTTCCATTGACCAATTTACTGGCTTAACGCTAATATGGTCCGAAAATCCAATCTCGGATACCCCTCTAACCAATGCCGATGCAAGCATATCCTCGTGGGTATCGCGGCCATCGGAAAAGTTAGTATGCATGTGGTAATCGGGGTACATAGTTAAATCGCTTTCTTTAATCAACAATTCAAATGATAAGAGGTTGAAACGTTTTTCGATATTTAACCAAAACTTAACATCAATATAAATATAATGTTTTATTGAATTGACCTATTCTTTTCCTGAGTTTTCTTTGTTCAACACTAATAAGTTTTCTCCATAAAAATTCGACTCTCTATAATTTTCAATTTTAATGGATGCTGTTTCCGAGAATCGGTTGTAAGTATTATCATCACTTAAAATGAAATTGATTTTTTGTGAAATCTCTTCAATTTGTTTTGATGAGATGCAGTACCCATTTACGTCATTCTCCACCAATGCTGTAACTCCTCCAACTGGAGGAACAATTGCGGGTAATCCGTAGGCCATTCCTTCGAGCACGGTCAATCCAAATGTTTCAATCCACCTTTCTCTATTCGAAAGGTTAAGCACAATATCGGCCCATTGATAGTGCGGGTGCAAATTATATGTTGTGCCATAAACCTCCACATTTACCGGATTGCCTACTTTTTTGGCAAACCGTTCAGCATCACGTTCCGATGCACTTAATACTAACCTAAAATGTAGATGTGGATTAAACCTTGAGAGAGCGATAAACTCTTCAACTCCTTTGTATGCTTTAAGCGACGAAACCATTAGAACGTTTTTTCTCTCGGCTTTACTTCTGATAAATTCTTTTGCGGTGTTATAGAATTCATCATCGATGCAATTATGGATGATGTAGGTTCGTTTTCTGGACACTTTTTCGGCATCGGCTAAATATTCCGATACATACACAACGTCTGTAGCGGTAAACTTTAGCACCCACATTAAAAAACGCTTGAAAATAATTGGGCGGGTTGAGGTTTCGTGCAAATGGTATATCACCCTGCAACGTTTAATTTTTCCTACCAAAGCAGCCGAAAAAGGTAGAATAGTATTGATATAAATTATATCGGTTGGCCTAGCCAAAAACAGCAACCTGAAAAAAACTAAAGTTTGACTTAACAACAGACTGATAAATCGGGAAAATGGATTGTTATAAAACTTGTAATAATTGGCATGGTAGGTTATGCCTGACATATTGCTTAAAAACCCCTCATTTTTTAGCGATGTTACAATGTGAACATCAAAACCCTCTTTTCTCCAAATTTTAATCAGCTGCGAGAGCACCTTGGGGCTTCCAGTGTAATTGTTTAGCAGATGAAATGCCAGTATTCGCATAGCAGTAACGTATGCTATTCAATAAAATTGATAAACTCTTGGGCAACCCTATCCACATCCAGTTTTTCAGCTGCCAACTTCCTTGCCTGCAAACCCAAATCGACTCTTAGTTTACTATTATCGAGCAGTTTATTCAATTGTCCCTCTAAATCTTCTGTACTGTTGGCAAAAAGACAATTCTTGTCGCTATACAGAATATAGTCAGGCACACCCTCAATTGGCCTTACAACCATCGGCAACCCGCATGCCAATGCTTGTTGGAGAGCATTTGACAATCCTTCCTTTTTCGAAAAGTGAATGTATATATCCGATGCTTTTATGTATTCTTCAGGATTTTGTACAAGTCCTATCAGCAGAACTTTATCTTTTAAACCCTCAAGAAGATGTTTTACTTCGGCAATTTCCTTAGCATTATTCTTCTGCCCCCATAAACCTTTTTTAGGTTCTTTTGCTCCAAGCACAATGTATACAAAGCGTTTATTGATGCTTCCTAAGGCTTTTGCAATATCGTCGTAGCCTTTTCGATAGCACAAATCACCAATAGAGCAAATAATGGTAGTATTAGTGGGAAGGTTGAGTTTTCTGCAAAGAATCTCCTTCTCGGAATGTGCAACTGCCGAAAATCGTGAAATATTTACCCCTTGCGGGCTTTCAAAGACTTTACTCGATAAAAATCCACCATTTTTCCATCGTCTTGCAAAGGCAGGTGTTGTTGCAAAGTAAAAATCGACAATGCCGAAAAGTTTTTTGTTTAGCCAACCTTCTATCCCTTTTTTAGTGAGTGTAGATACATCATCGAAATCCATTAGGGTTGACCTGAAAACAACCTTTTTCCTGAATAGTTTACCAACAAATAAGGAGTACTTGTAGGCAAGCATTCGTCCATATACAATTACAGTATCTGAAAAAAGAATCTTGTAGGTAACTATTGGGAAAAAAGCAAAACGTGAGAATAACTTGCCCAATATCAACTTGTTGAAATAGGGCGAGCGATAAATTTGAATTGTACCCTGTAATGAATTAAAAGGCAACTTTGCATATGGGTTTAAACTTACCACCGAAACCTTGCAGCCCATTTTTTCTAATGCTTCTGCAAAAACCAAAGCACTATCGCCATCGCCCGATATAATTGGACGAATAAACGAAACACATATCGTAATTCGGTTTCTTTTTTGTACTTTCACTCTGTAAAATTATCACTTTTTATATGGTTTCCATAGTAATGACCGTATTTAATGGCGAAAAGCACCTATGTAAATCCATAGAGAGTGTTCTGAATCAAACGTACCGCAACTTTGAGTTTATTATTGTTAACGATGGTTCTACCGATTCAACCAATGCAATACTTCAAGATTATGTTAGTCAGGATAATCGAATAGTTGTAATTAATAATGAACACAAAGGAATTCCTTACTCAGCCAACTTAGGCGTTTGTCAAGCCAAAGGTGATTTTGTGGCACGCATAGACCACGACGATATTTGGATGCCTCACAAACTGGAGCATCAAGTTAAGTTTCTGGAAAGCAATCCAGAAATTGCTTTGCTTGGTTCATCTGCTATTCCTGTCGATATTAATGGTGATGTTGATAGTCGATTTTCAAGACTTTTCAATAACGGCGAGCAATTCGATAGCAAAAGATTTAGGGCAACAATTCTGCGAAACTGTCTAATTTGTCACTCCACATCCATATACCGTAAAGAAGCTTTTAATGCTCTAGGGGGATATAATACTTCATTCAATACCAGTCTCGATTACGAGTTGTGGACTAGGTTTGCCTCAAAGTATAAATGTTTTATAGATAAGGAGCCGTTGGTTTATTATAGAATTTGGCATGGGAACATCTCAGAAACTAAAAAGAAAGCACAACTTATAAACTCATTGAGAGTTAGGCTTCGTGGATTAGCTATTCTTGGTTTTTGGCCAGCAAACATTTATTACTTATTACGTTTTCTGGTAGTTGTTGTTTTGAAATCTTTCTTTTACTGGCTTTTAATTAAACCCGTAAAGCGAATTTTTCTCTTCAAAACATTGACTTTCCAGTAGAGTATATTTATCCAATGCAATAATAGTTGCAAAATGTATTTTGAGTAGTTAATCTTTGATTTGCTAGAAACTTTGTATTTATACTTTACCATATTATCGTAGCAGATGTGTTCAATAATTGCAATATCGGCTGCTGATAGCTCTTTTTCCCACGCAGTTATTCTGCTGATAATTGGAGGTTCACTAACCAGAGTGTGCTTTTCTTCTATTTTGTTGTAAAATGGTTTTGCTTCTATGTCTGTTTTGTAGGATAATGAACTATCCGATTTTTCTATCCACCTGAAAAGACCTTGGATAGTGGATTCAGGATTACCAATTAGTCTTTCGTAAGTTATTGTTTTTATATCTATTCTTTCGTTTGTTCTGCAATGCCTATTCCAGATTCTAGCGGTAGTTAAAGCATTATTCGACATTAGTTTATTTTGCGAAAGGTTGATTGTTCGTTTCTGTGAAGCAAAAACTGCTCGGGGGTCTCGTATTAAACTCACAAAACATACACTTGGATTTGAATTGCTCAGCACCTTGAAGTATTCCAAAATACTACGCTCCTTAAAGACAATAAATTTTGGGCTTTTAGTGAGCTTTTGTGAATAATCATCGATAATTTTAAAGAACAAATCAATTCTATTAATACATCCAGTTGAATTTATAGGAATATCCCAAAGGGTAAATTTATTTTCATTCGAAATTGCTTGTCTAAAATTCCTCAAAAACCTGATATTTATTTCTTTGTGTGGATTTTTGAGCAAAACTCTAACCAGCAAATCAAGTTCAGGGCAAACTACAACTCCTTCAATTTTATTTAACTCGTTTAATAGAAAGGTAGAGCCCGACCTATCGCAGTAACCAATGAATATATATGTTGGTTCTCTCATCAATCTTTAATTATCAAAATTATAATCAGCTAGCCAAGGATACTTACTCATATTCTGCATTACCAAATTTACAAGATATTCAGGCCAATCT
>JAEXVC010000073.1 GCA_023406715.1 Bacteroidota bacterium
AAATATCTCCGAGAACACTAGCACTGGTGTTATTACATTCGATTTTGATGGTGGTAATACTGGTAACCCTACAAACTTCTCGGCAGTAGCTGCAAATGAATCTCAAATTGATTTATCGTGGGCTAAATCGGAAAATAGAGATGTTGTAGTAGCCTACTCAACTTCATCAACATTTGGTTCGTTGGTGAATGGAAACACCTATACAGTTGGCCAATCGATAAATGGTGGTGGAACAATACTTTATCAAGGCGACGCTACTTCATTTAACCATACTGGCTTAAATAGCAACACCACTTATTACTATAAGGCTTGGACAAAACTTACCTCCACTCCAAACTACTCATCAGGAACAGTTACTCAAGCTAAAACTGCCTGCTCAGGAGTTCAAACACTACCTTTAACAGAAGATTTTAATTCAGGTGAAATTTCTGGATGTTGGTCCATAATAGACAACCAAGGTAATGGTCAAGTATGGCAGATTGGCAATATCAGTGGAGCATTACCAGGAACTTATATCTATTTAGATTCCGATGGCTATGGGGAAGACAATACACAAAATACCGATATAGTTACCCCAGCAATAAGCACTACAGGACTCTCATCCGTAACTATTTCATTTAAGCACTACTTCAAAGCTGAAGCAGGAGAAACTGCTACCCTTTCATACAGCCTAGATGGAACCAACTGGATTCAAATTGACCAATGGACTACAACAACAACAAATCCAACCAACTACAAAAAGATATTAACTGATGTGGCCAATAAACCATCGGTAAGATTCAAGTGGAACTACACTGGGACTTGGGGTTGGTTTTGGTGTATAGATGATATCAGTATTACAGAAACATCTGCAACAGATGCTGTTGCAAACTTTAAAGCAGAACCTACAGCTATTAACATTGGCGAGTCCACCACATTTACCGATTTATCGAACGGCACAGTTACATCTTGGACTTGGGATTTTGGAAGCGGAGCTACTCCTGCAACTGCAACAACAGCAGGCCCTCACTCAGTAACCTACTCCTCTGCAGGAAACAAAACAGTAACCCTAACCATTAATGGCAATGTAACTGAAACAAAAACCAACTATATCGACGTTGTTGACCCTAACGCTCCAGCAGTAATTGTGAGCTGGAATTTTGAGGATAGCAACGTAACTGCCGACGAAGGGATTGCCACAAATTCTACAAAAACAATCACTACAAGCGCTACAGGAACAGTCTCTTATTCAACAGGAACTGGAGGTACAGGCACCAATGCATTAACAAGCACAGGATGGGATAATGGAGCTGACTCAAAAGCTTGGCTAGCAGAATTTAGCACATTAGGCTATAATACAATTACCATTTCGTCCAAGCAAAAAAGTTCAGGAACAGGGCCCAAAGAGTTCAAACTTCAATATAAAACAACCGGAACAAATTGGATTGATGTGCCTTCGAGCAATATAACACTTGCTAACGACAACTATATTTCGGGAGTATTAACCAATTTTGCTCTACCAAATGATGTTGCAAATCAACCATCAGTTTCTTTACGTTGGGTGATGAGAAGTAACCTTCAGGTATCATCTGGCAACGTAGCCTCGGGAGGTACTAGCCGAATTGATGACATTGTTATTAACGGGAAAAAGATAGATAGTCCTACCCAGTATACTATAACAATGAGCAAAAATGGCAATGGAACTATTACTCCAGCAACAGGAGAGCATACTTACAATGCAGGTGCTACAGTTGATTTAACCGCAACACCCGACCAAGGATGGCAGTTCGAGAAATGGGAAATCAATGGAAATACTGTAAACTCGGCATCAACCCAAATCACCATTAATTCCAACACAACCGCAGTAGCAACATTTACTGTTATTAATGGGGTTGACATTGTTGAGAACCAAATTGCCGTATACCCTAACCCCACAACATCTGTTGTAAACATAAAAAGTGATAATGTTATTCGAAGCATTCAGGTTTTAGACATTACAGGTAGAATACTAAATGCTAAAGAGAACATTTTAGATTCAAAAACCGATACAGATTTAACGGGATTTGCCCCTGGAATGTACTTGCTAAGAGTTATTAGTACGGACAACTCAGTACAAATAATAAAAATCTCAAAAAAATAGTTTTAAAGAGGTGCAAAAAAGCACCTCTTTTTTTGCTTTGTAAAAAGCATTCTATATATTGCAACATTATTAGCAATAAGATGAGAACACATATCAACAATAGCTCAAATTTCAACTCTAACAATAATTACTTGTTGGAACTGGAAGGTTATTGCTGAAAAAAACAGATACAATAAAAGCAAGGCTTTCCTAAATCAGGAAAGCCTTTTTTAGTTTAATAAAATCGACATATGACATACAACTTAAATAATAACAATAATAATCGTCCTCCACCCACCGGGATTGGATTTGCTATGCTTATGCCCTTCCCGGATTCCGTGAAGGGCTTTTTGTTTTATAAACACTTATTAAAAACACATAAAAACTATGGAAACAACCGCAACAAAACATTACCAAGCACTACTAGATGTGCACCAAACCGAAGAGGGGATTGCCTTGATAAAGGAAATGTTCACCCGAAAACTATCGCAGAACCTCGACCTGAAAAGGGTGACAGCACCAATGATTGTTCAAGCAGGGCTTGGAATTAACGATGACCTCAACGGAGTAGAACAACCAGTAAATTTCAGCGCCAAAGGAATAGATTCTCAAAAAATTGAAATTGTACAATCGCTAGCAAAATGGAAAAGAATGACACTTTGGAAGCACAGCATTGCCGTGGGCAAAGGAATCTTTACGGATATGAACGCCCTGCGCCCCGACGAAACCCCAGATGCAACGCACTCAATTTATGTAGACCAATGGGATTGGGAAAAAACAATATCAAAGGAGATGCGAACGGTTGATTACTTCCGCCAAACAGTAAAATCAATCTACCAAGCAATTCAGCAAACCGAGGCTGCGGTATGCCAAACCTTTGCGCCAATCAATCCAATTCTTCCAGATAGAATTCACTTCATCCATACTGAGGAACTGGAGAAAATGTATCCTCTTTTAAGTGCAAAGCAAAGGGAACGCGAGATATGTAAGCACTATGGTGCTGTTTGCATTGAAGGAATTGGTTATCCGCTTTCAAGCGGCAAACCTTCCGACGGTCGTGCGCCAGATTACGATGATTGGTCCTCGCTCCGCCTCGATGGCTACCGTGGATTAAATGGCGATATTCTAGTTTGGCATCCTACTCTAAACGATGCTTTAGAACTATCATCAATGGGAATCAGAGTTGATAAAACTGCTCTCGAACTGCAACTTAAACTCCATGACATGGATCATCGGAAGGAACTCTACTTTCACAAAACCTTACTTGAGGGAAAACTGCCACTAAGTATTGGCGGAGGAATTGGACAATCGCGCCTATGCATGTTTTTACTCCGTAAGGCACATATTGGAGAAGTGCAATCGTCAGTTTGGCCAAAAGAGGTAAAAGATTATTGCAAATTGCAAGGCATCCCATTACTTTAAAATCAAATAAACCTTTCGGAAATATTACCCGAGAGGTTTATTTTTGCCTTATATTTGCCCAAAACACCAACCCTATGCCCCGATTTAAACTTACGATTGAGTATGATGGCTCGCACTATCGCGGGTGGCAATTTCAGCGAGAGGTTCCCACTGTTATGGGAAAACTAATGGACGCTGTTAAAGAGGTTTACAAAAAAACTGACTACGAACTTTATGGTTCAGGAAGAACCGATGCAGGAGTACACGCCCTTGTGCAGGTTGCGCACCTCGATATCGACTCGGCTATGCCCCCTTACGT
>JAEXVC010000236.1 GCA_023406715.1 Bacteroidota bacterium
TCACAGCAGAGAACAGCCCTTTACCAACCAATAGCATTGACGATATTAAAGTACATCCAACAACTGGCGAGGTGTTTTTTGCCACCGATAAGGGCATGGTTGCCTACCGAGGCGATGCAAGTGAACCATCAAATGGCTTTGGAAAAGTTTACTCGTACCCAAATCCTGTTCCGCCAGGTTATTCTGGGAAAATTACCATTGTAGGACTTGTAGAGAATACTATTGTTAAGATTACGGATATCAACGGAAATCTTATTTACGAAACAATGTCGGAAGGAGGAATGGCCATGTGGGATGGTAAAAGTTTGAAAGGGAACAGGGTTGCCACTGGTGTTTATCTTGTTTTTTGTGCCGATAAAACCGGGGAACAGAGCACTGTAACAAAAATTCTCTTTATAAAGTAGCGCTATGCTGCATAAGTCAAAGGCCATTGTTTTACATACCATAAAGTATAAGGACAATAGTATAATTGCCTATTGCTACTCCGAGGCTTTTGGCCGAATTTCATTTATGGTGAATGGGGCTTATGGTAAGGGCAAACAACCGGGTAAGGCTGTTTACTTTCAGCCATTTGCAATTCTGGACTTGGTGTTTTACCGAAAAACTGGAGCCGATTTGTGCCGATTAAAGGAGGTTGCAGTTGCAATAAATCAGAGCACTCTTCCTTTTAATCCCGTCAAGCGGAGTATTGCTCTATTTCTGAGCGAAGTGGTGTATAGAACAGTTAAAGAGGAGGAGCCAAATCCTGTATTTTACAATTTTCTCGAAAACTCCATTCATCTTCTGGATATAATGCAGAGTGGCGAGGCCAATTTCCATCTTGTATTTTTAATGCAACACTCCAGACAGCTAGGTTTCTTCCCCTCAAATTTATGGACTGATGTTGCTAAGTATTTCGATTACAAAAACGGAACATTTGTTGCACAACCACCACAACATAACTTTTATTTAGATTCCGATGTTAGCAAACTAATTGGTGACGTTATTGATACACCATTCTATAAGGTCGATGAGTTATCTTTGAATCACAAGCAGCGTGTTCATATAATTAATGGCATACTTAGGTACTATCGCTTTCACTTAGGCAGTTCGTTAGAGTTTAATTCTCTGGCTGTACTTCAGCAACTTTTCGAGTAATTATTAGCCAGTTCATCCCCGTTTTTTTGAACTATGTCAAAAATATTCCTTGTAGGATGCGCTATTTTGTTATCTTTACATTATAGAAAAGAAAATTTATGACCAAGCAGACAAATTCTGAAGTAGATTTTTCGATAGAGGGTAACATGTCTAAGTTGGCCGAGGATTATAATGCAATTGACTTATCGGGAGACTTTTCGTCGTTTCCTTTCCCCGAGATACTTGGAGAGAAGGTTCTTGCTTACCTAAAATCCGTAACAGGCAATGCCCCTGCGGAGGGTACATTTGAACTAAGGTATGCCCTTTCTGATTATATAAGCAAAAAGTATTTTAGGAGTTATAACCCTGCCGATGAGATAACCATTACTGCTGGTGGAACACAAGCCATTTTCACTGCTATAGCATCATCGGTTAAGGAAGGAGACGAGGCAATATTATTTGAACCATCGTATAGCAACTATGCTACCGCCATTGAAATATGCGGAGCTCGCCCAATCTTTATTAAACTAAAGGATGCTGAAAATCCAATAGATTGGAGTGAGGTTCAGAAAGCAATAACAACCCGCACAAAACTTATTCTAATTTGTACCCCGCACAATATTTTGGGAAGAGTTTTAACTGCCGACGATATGGAGAATCTCCAGAAGTTAATTAATGGGACTAAAATTAGAGTTATAAGCGATGAGTCTCTCTCTGAAATAGTTTACGCCGATTCGGCAGCATCGAGTGCAGCATTCTACCCAAAATTAGCCGATAATACTTTTATTGTTGGCTCGTTGAGCCATTCGCTAGGTGTTTCTGGTTGGAAGATAGGTTATTGCCTTGCCCCGAAATCGCTTATGGAACGTTTTCGTAAAATTCAACGTGCCGTTGTAAACTCAGTAAATCACCCATTCCAGCTGGCTATAGCCGATTATATTGCACGTTACAGTTCTCTTTTCCCAAATATGGAGTTGCTGGAGAAGAACAGGGACGCATTTGTTGATATTATTAAGGATTCCAAATTTAAGATACTTCCAAACTCTGGAGGTAGTTTTCTTATTTTGAATTACGCATCTATTACAGCTGCAAAAGATATTGAGTTTGCAGAGATACTCGTAAAGGAACATGGAGTAGCGGTTACCCCAATTTCACTCTTCAACCACGATAAAACTTGCAAGCAACAGCTGCGCATTAATTTAGCTGTTAAATACGACGATTTGGTTGAGGCTGCAAATAGGTTGGCTAAACTTTAATAAGTTTCATCTTCTAAATTTATATACAAAGCAGCCAACCATGGCTGCTTATTTTTTGTTAATTCATTGGTTGTTGCTAGATTCATTTCAAATAAAAATGTAGATTTGAATTGATTTGAAAAATTGAAAAAACTATGCCATTTCTGAATTCAATTCTAGGTTGGTTAAATACAAAACGGTTATACCAGATTGACCTTTTCCGGAAGTACCCTGCGGAGGTTCAGTTCGATACTCTCACTGCACTTCTCAGCAAAGCTAAGGATACGGAGTATGGAAGAAAGTATGATTTTGAAACAATCCGCTCTGTTGAGGATTTTCAGCGGAGGCTTCCTATATTAGATTACGAGGGTTTTAAACCTTATATTGATAGATTACGGCAGGGCGAGCAAAGTTTGCTTTGGCCTAGTGAGATAAAGTGGTTTGCAAAATCATCGGGAACTACCCAGAACAAAAGCAAATTTATTCCGGTTAGTTTTGAAGCCTTAGAAGATTGTCATTTTAGAGGGGGACGCGATATTATTGCAATCTACACCGACTTACATCCAAACAACAACTTGCTATCAGGGAAAGGTTTTACTCTTGGCGGAAGTCATCAAATCGATAATTTCTCCATGAATTCATACTATGGCGATTTATCGGCAATACTTATTGAGAATCAACCTTGGTGGGCCGATTTTATTAGAACTCCAAGTTCAAAAGTTGCCCTTATCCCCGATTGGGAGGAAAAACTCGATATGATTACCCGCGAAACTTTAACCGAGAATGTAACAAGTATAGCAGGTGTTCCATCGTGGAATTTAGTTATGATTAAACATTTGCTAAATCATACGGGTAAATCAAACTTACTGGAGATTTGGCCTAACCTTGAGCTCTTTATGCACGGTGGCGTAAGTTTTACTCCTTACCGTGAACAGTTTAAACAGGTTATTCCTTCGCCCTCTATGAACTACATGGAGGCCTACAATGCCAGCGAAGGATTCTTTGCCCTGCAGGACAACCCTGGCACCGATGATATGTTGCTGATGCTCGACTACGGTATTTTTTACGAGTTCATACCTACCGAGGATGTTGGATTGGATAATCCAAGAGTATTGACCGTTGCCGATGTTGAAATTGGTAAAAATTATGCTCTCGTTATTAGTACCAACTCAGGATTGTGGAGATACTTGATTGGCGATACCGTTACCTTTACTTCCAAAGCTCCCCATAAAATCAAAATTACAGGCAGAACTCGTCATTTTATCAATGTTTTTGGCGAAGAGGTTATTGTCGACAATGCTGAAAAAGCACTTAAAATTGCTTGTGAGAAAACTGGTGCCCAGATTCGTGAATACACCGCTGCGCCTGTTTTTATGAGCCGTAACGAAACTGGCACGCACGAGTGGATTATTGAGTTTGATGTTGAGCCGAATAGCCTTGACCTATTTACCCAGGAACTCGATTCGGCTTTATGCTCCATTAATTCCGATTATGAGGCAAAGCGATATAAAGGCGTAACCCTTAAAATGCCTATTGTGCGTAGTGTTGCCAAGCAAACCTATTTTGAGTGGATGCGACAGCGCGGAAAACTCGGAGGACAAAACAAGGTTCCTCGCTTATCGAATTCGAGGGAGTACGTTGAACAGTTAATTGAGATTGATGCGCAGTTAGGGAAAAAGGATATTTAGCAAAATAACCTTGATATGCACAACGCTTATACTCTTCTAGGCATCATTCTACTTGTCAATTCATCAACAAAAACCAATTGTTAATAAAAACTGCCACTTGCAATCGGACAGATTTAAAAACTATTCGTACTTTTAAAAAGTAACTTTTACGATTTCTTAAATCTGTATAACTCAAATTAATTACTATGCATATTGCAGTAGCAGGGAATATTGGCTCAGGGAAAACAACCCTCACGGGTTTATTGGCTAAACACTATAAATGGAAGCCCCATTACGAGGATGTTGATGACAATCCGTACCTAAACGATTTTTACGAGGATATGCAACGCTGGAGTTTCAATCTACAAATATACTTCCTTAATAGCAGGTTTAGTCAAATTGTTGATATACATCGCAAAGGCGAGGATGTAATCCAGGATAGGACCATTTACGAGGATGCCAATATTTTTGCTCCAAACTTGCATCAAATGGGACTTATGTCAACTCGCGATTTTAACAACTACTTGGCGCTATTCAATCTTATGACCTCGCTAATTAATCCACCGGACTTGCTTATTTACCTCAGGGCTACAGTTCCAACATTGGTGCGTCAAATTCAGAAGCGCGGAAGGGATTACGAGAAGAACATCCGTTTAGACTACCTACAACGCCTTAACGAACGTTACGAAGCTTGGATTGAGAGCTACAGGAATGGCAAACTCCTTATTATTGATGTTGACAACCTTAATTTTCCCGAAAAACCGGAAGATTTAAGGTTGATTATCAATAAGATTGATGCCCAAATACATGGTTTGTTTTAGTATGATTTTATAAATTGATAAAAGCAATATAATATTTGAGCAATGCTTTTGATTCAATTTACAGGATTATCCGGTTCGGGCAAGACAACAATTTCCACAATGGCTCAAAAAGAATTAGCCCGGATAGGGTTAAATATTGAGGTGTTGGATGGCGATGATTACCGTAAAACCCTTTGCAAAGGTTTAGGATTTAGTTACGAGGATAGGGTTGAAAATCTTCGTAGGCTGGGAATCGTTGGCAAGTTGCTTCTTAAGCATAATATAATATCTGTAATTTCAGCAATAAATCCATTTGAGAGCATTAGACAGGAACTTGCGGCGTATTCGCCCAAAGTAAAAACAGTCTGGGTGCGTTGTGGTATGGAAACGCTAATAAAGCGTGATACAAAAGGCCTTTATAAAAAGGCCTTATTGCCCGATGGCAACCCTGATAAGGTTTATCAATTTACAGGAGTAAGTGATTTGTACGAAATTCCTAAGAATCCCGATCTAATACTTGATACCGACAAGGAAACTCCAGATGAATCAGTAAAGAAACTTACCGATTTTATATTGTCGAGTATAAATAACCCGAGCGATATTCAATAGTAAACCTATTCAAAGAGGAAGTCCAAATCGTCGCCAGCATTAACTTCCATTGGAGCCATTCCTTTTTTGAAAATTCTTGCGGGCTTGGGGCCTTTTAGTGTTAAGGTAACATTTTCTAATAGAAGCATGGTTCCCTCTCTTAATCCCACAACGTAAGTGTAAGGGTCCATTTCCGTAAACTCTATAATCCGTTGTTCTCGGGTTTCTCCGGCATGTCCTGTGGGGTGTGCATCAAGATAATGAGGGTTTATTTGAAAGCGAACCAAGTTAAATGCGTTGAAATTATCAGGCTCTGTTATAGGCATATCATTGGTTGTGCAGACTGTTGGACAAGCAACGTTAGCTCCAGCACTCCAGCCAATGTAAGGAGTACCGCTTAGAACCTTGCTACGCACTGTTTCAATGATATCGTGCTGTTGAATGGTTTTTAGTAATTTGAATGTATTTCCTCCGCCAACAACTATTGCCTCTGCTTCTTGGATTGCAAGTTTTGTATTTCTATAATGGTGAATGGAGTCAACCTCCACACCAAATTCGCTAAAACGCGCCTGTACTTTGCGTTCGTACTCATCATAGCTATAGGTTACTGCTGCCCAGGGTAGGAACAACACTTTTTTTACATTACCCAAGAATTTTTTAATCTCCTCCTTTGGATGCTCCAAGTAGGCTTCGCCTGCATTTGTTGAGTTGCTTATTAAAAGTAACTTTACCATAGTGCTATGATTTTTGAACTATAAAAAACGGTATATTTTATCTCAATTACAAGAGTTGAATAATTGATGATTCTTAAATTTAGATTTTTTTTTTCACTTTCAAAATTAATGATTAATACTTTTGACTAATTGCTGTTTTTAGTTGATAACCGTCGTAATGCCTCTTTCTTTCTGTGATTTTCTTTGTACAAAAGAAACAGAAGCAATAGTAAAATTGTAAAGAAACCTATAAGGCCGTAAAGTATTATGTGCCTATTTCTTTCACGATTCTCAACTGATAAAACTTCGTGTTCTCTTTTTTGCAATTCGTATTCTGCTTGTAACTGTGTAATTTTTTCCAAAGACTCAGAATTCTGAAGGGAATCCTTTTGAGCAACGTATTTTTCAAGATAATTGAAAGCCAATTTGTAATTTGCTTCTTCCTTGTATGCTTGCACAAGGGTTTGGTAAAGGTTTACTATTATTTCTTTTTGGCCAATTTTTGTGGCTAGAGCCAATGATTGCTCTAATTCTTTTATTGCTAATTGACGCTTATTTTGTTTTAAATATACCATACCAATATTTTTAATGGTATTGCAGGTTCTTACAGGGCTATTTAGATACTCAAATGTTTCTAGCGCTTTTTTGTGGTAAAGCAATGCATCGTTGTACTGTTGTTTTTGGTAGAATAGCGAGCCTATATTGTCGTGTATTATTGCCACTCCTATTTGAATGTCGAGCGAATCGTAAATTTTTAGTGCTTTTAAGTAATTGCGTAATGCTTCGTCGTATCTAGAAAGTTCCATGTTTGCACTGGCAATATTATTTGCAGCACCAGCAACTGCTCTGGGGTTTTTTAGTTGTTCATTTACCTTAAGGTACCTTTCGAAATAATTTATAGCCTTAGCGTAATTCTCTCTATAAAAGTAAATTTGACCAATATTGTTTGAGACCATTGCAGAACCTTCGGCATCGGGTATGCCGTCAAATATTTCGAGCGCTCTAAAGTAACTCACTAGAGCATCGTCGTATTTGTTCCAGTTGCGGTGTATTAAACCTATATCGTTGAGCACTCCAGCTAAATCTTTTTGCTCATTTAAGTCATAATATATTACTGATGCTTTTGTAAGGTTATCCAACGCTAAATGAAATTCCCCCATTTTTTGATAGCTATACCCAATCTGGTGATAAGAATCAGCTGTAAGTTTTGGCTGCTTGATTTTCTGTGAAAGGTCTAACGCCTTTTGCCAGTATTGTAGGCTTTTGTTGTAACTTCTGTCAGAGTATGCTAAGGCTATTTTAGCAAGAAGGTTATAATGAGCCGTATCGTTTCTCTGATTATTTAGGGCGCTAATTAAACTATCAATACTCTGCGATTTTGATATACCCGAACAGAATATGAATACTATGGTCGATAGTTTGAACAATAACCTATTCATAATAAAATGGTTTTGCCATATTTCAAATGTACTAAAAATGAGACATAAAAAAAACCGAAGATTAATCTTCGGTTTTTTTTATATTATGGATGAAGTTTAGTTATGAAAGGGGATTAGGACTAAACCAACAGAGAAAGGATAAACCTCGGGGCCTTTGTCTTTTTCAAAAAGTTGCACTGGGTAGTAGTTGGCATATAGCCTAATTGCTCTGTAACCCATACGTGCTGTAAACCCATAGCGGAAAGTAGCAATGTTAAAGTCGCCTCGGTTCTTGTCTTTACGCTTATCGCCATCATCGTATACAACCTTTGTGTGTGAACCAAGCCTTAATCCTCCTATTATACCTGCCGACATGTAAATTCTATGTTTTTTCTCACCAGTCGGAATTTGGAACTCTAACAATAGTGGCAAGGTGAGGTTTGTTGTGCTTAGTTTAGTTTTATCAACTCTGTAGTCAGCTTTAATGTATGTGCTATCCACCGTAGTAATACCATCGGTTACTTGTAAACTGATTGGGTTTGAAAAATGGTAGTTGTTAAACTCCAGACCCATACCTGTTACAAGGCCAACCTTATCGGAGCCCAAACCTATGCTATACTGCATAAAGTTGATGTTGAAGTTCCATGAACGTGCTTGTTTAAGATCTAGCCAAGCCAATTCGTTCTTAAGGTTCATAGATTGGTTCTTGTCCAAAAAACCGTTTATACCCATTTCAATACCCGACCAGTGCCCTTTGAAGCGTTTATTTTCCTTGAACTCATAAACAAAATCTTTCTTTTCATCAGGGAATTCAATAGTTGTCTTGTCGTCAGATTCAACAAATACAATCTTTTTCTTACCTAATCGAATAATTGCAGTATCGGACTTAACTTTGATTGTATCACCATTTTTTGTCACTATGTTTTCGTGAATGGTTGCATTTTTGATAATTACAGTTGATGTGTCCGATTGAGAATTTTTAATAGTATCAACTTTTTCCAGATTTCTTAATTCGTTTTCTTGATTTTGAGCAATCAATCCAACGCTACTCATAACGAGCATTCCTGCTAATAAAAAACTTTTCATAATTTTTGATTTTAAATGGTTTTACTTGCTTTGTTTTCCCGTATGACGAACAACCTTTGAGTTTGTTACAGGCTTACTCATCATTTTTGTTTTTTGTTGTGGAAAACGCAAGCAGATTGCTTTCTATGGATAGTTTTTTTAATTTCCCATCTTCATTTTTTTTAACCTCATACTCAACACCTAAAGAGTTAGCTACTTTTCTTAATCCTTGCTTGGCAATATCGGCTAAGGTGTACTCCTTTGTATTTCCGTAAACTTGGGGGGTTCCCTGTAAGGTTTTGTTATTTATCTCGTTAATTGTTGATATATGAGATGGCAAATCAAGTTTAGATGGAGATACCTGTGCAACAAGATTTAGTTTAGCAGGTAATGCTTGAATCGTTTCAAGATTTTGCTTCTCAATAGTAGTCAAGGTTTCTTGGCTAACATTTTGAGGTGATGATTTATCAACTTTTGGACTAATTATTACATTCTTGTTGGTATTATTCATATCAGTCAGCGACAGGTTCTTCTCCATGGAATTATTGTCTTTCGGATTCAGGTTACTTTGTATTGCGCTTGGCTGATTTTCGGCTATAGTTTTAATTGATTTTTCAAAATCCAAAGCGGCATATACTCCTAGCATAATGGCTACAGAGGCTGCTGCTCCCATTACAATTCTAAAAGTCGACCTACGAATAGGAATTACCAGTAACCTTTTGATGTTCGATTTTTGAGGATAAATAATCTCGTGAGGAACTGCTAGTTTTGTATTGGAAAACACAGTTTTGATATGGCGAATACTTTCGTCGCTTTCAGAAAGTTTCCTAAGTCTAACATCTTCGTCGATTGTTAAATCCCCCTCCAAATCTGCAATGCAAAGGTACTCAATCTCATTGTCAATACCCATGGATTGATAATGATGTTTTTTTAGAGCCGATTTGCTCGGAAACTGCATGGGTGCAGGATTTAGTGTTACATCATTTAACCCCTCAAACTCCTCAGCAATATCTGGATTTTTGAGTAAAAAAAGCATAAGTTCAGCCTCATCCTCTGGACTTAGTTTCCCATCGAGGTAATCCACCAGAATGGCTTCGTAATTCTCTCGGTTGATATTCATGCCTGCTATATTAAATTCTCAATGCTTACTAAATAATTTTTAAGGGAAAGCCGTGCTCTGTATATGTAGACTTTCACCTGCGATTCATTTAAACCTGTAATTTCCCCTATTTCCTCGTAGGAGTATCCCTCATAGTCGCGGAGTAGCAGAACAGACTTTTGTATTTCTGGCAATTGGTCAACCGCCTTGCCAAGTACCTCGCTAACATCAAAATTAATATTGGCGCCATACTCTTTATCGGGCAGTTGATTTGAGTATTCCGTGCGGCGCTTTTCTTTACGCAGGATATCAATAGAGCCGTTATAGCATGTTGTAAAAAGGTACGACTTTGCCTTGGTAAATTCCACCTCGGAATGCTTTACCCAAAGTTTCTCAAAGGAATCCTGAACGTTGTCCTCTGCCGAATCAGTATCCTTAAGCAGTTTCAGCGCAAATCTGTAAATGCCATCGGAGTACAAATCCACACACTTGTTATACTCTTCAACTGTCATTAAACCGGTCTAAATTTTATTGTAGGACGCTTGAGTTTTTAAAAAGTTACAGCCACAAATGTATTAATTTGTTTGAACACATTCCTTATAGACATGAGGATGCCTGCAAACAATATTCCATTTTCTTTGTTTGAGGTTTTGTGTACGCAATTTTTACACTGGTCAATTATTTGTTTATTTTATTGATAAAAAATTGTAATTTGAAATTTTTATAACTCTTAAACTAACTAACAAATCGAATATGAGAACGTTTACAAAATTTGCATTAGTTCTGATAGTATTTTTATCCACAGAGCTGAATGCCCAAGTTCAGTATGGTATCAGTTATCAGGCTGTACTTAGAGATGCTAGCGGAAATGTGTTGTCAGGTAAATCTGCTACAATCCGTGTTAATATTACCAACAAAGCGGGTACTACCTATTATTACAAGGAAACCCACGATATAACAACAAATAACTTGGGTATAGCAACGCTAGTTGTTGGAAAAGGTTTGCCTGTAGATGGCGCCTTTGCCAGCATTCCTTGGTCCGATGGTGGAATTTCTATGATTGTAGAGTTAAAGGTTAGCCCTGCAACCACGTTTACTCCATTCGAGAGACAGGAATTACATGGCGTACCTTACGCTTTACATGCAGCAAACGGAATAAAAACAAATTCTGCAAATGCAGGAGAAACAGCATTTTTCGATGGTACAAATTGGGTTGCTAATGGCGAAATTGTTGTAACGGATAGTTCTGTGAATATTGTACCAAAAGTTGGGCATAAGCCAGAACAACCAATTTTTGCAGTTTTAAATTCTAATAAGGAGATTGTTTTTGCAGTTTACGAATCGGGTGTTCGCTCGTATGTTGGCACAAATACTGCAAAAGGAGCAAAGGGAGGTTTTGCTGTAGGTGGTTTAAGTGGTTCAAAATCAAATGTTGAGTATTTAAATATTTCGCCCGATAGTATTCGAGTTTATATCGATAACACTTCAAAAGGAGCAAAAGGAGGTTTTGCTGTGGGCGGTTTGAGTGGCTCAAAGAGTACCCCAACCAACTACTTTAAAGTTACTACTGACTCTACCTATTTCAAAAATACTGTACTTTCAGAAAAAGATATGCTGGTTGCCGGTAACGTATCAACTAATGTAGGTATTTCCTCTGGTCTTATTACGGATATTATGGGCAATAAATACAAAACTATAACTATCGGCAGTCAAACTTGGATGGCGGAGAATCTTATATCTACTCAATATTCAAATGCAATTCCAATAACTCCAACAGAGGTTTTTGCTTATAGCAATTCTGTTTGGCCCGATACAATTGCAAATTACGGATTACTTTATTCTCAAACAGCAGTAAATTCTGGAAATGTATGTCCCGATGGGTGGAGGGTTCCTTCGCATTCTGATTGGGAAGAACTTTTTAAATTTATAGCAGGTAGTGAATGGATGAGCAATACCCAAGAGTTAAGTAAAAAATTATCTGAAAAAGGAACAACAGTTAGCGATCCTGTTGGTTTTTGGTTTAATGATTTTGCACAAACAAACGTCACTGGGTTCTCTGCTCGTCCTGCAGGATATGCAGATTATTCTGCTAGTTGGAATTTCTACATGATAGGCACTATTGCAAGTTTTTGGGTTGATGGTGGTGCTGAGACTGTTCAGATTTACGGCGAATCTGGAGGTATGTTAATGCTTCAGAATGCTCAACCAAATAGTGCAAATTCAATTAGGTGCATTAAGAATTAGTTAAAGCCTTTTTAGTATGTATTAAATAGAAAAAGCCGCAACTGCGGCTTTTTCTATTTAATACATTTGAAAGCTACCGAACATCTGTCATTATCTTTATTATTCCAAGAACCCCAATCATCTCACCATTATCTTCAATGAGTGGCATAAGAGTTAGAACGGCTTTGTGTTCCTCATTATCTGTTAGAACTAAAGAAATTACCTTGTTTGTAATTGGAGTCCTATTTCGCATTACGTCATTATCAAAACTTGCAATAATTCTAGCCTGGTCGCCCGATAGAAGGTCGAAATCGGTTAATCCAACAGCATCTTCAACTGAAGAAATGTTAAGGAGATTAATCATGGAGTTACTAAGGCGTACATAGCGTCCATCAATGTCTTTTTGGTAAATTAAATCGGGAGAGTTCTGAAGTAAACTGCTAAGAATTGACTTGTCCTCCCGTAGTTGTGCCTGAATTTCCTCCTGCTCATGGCGCTTGCGTTCCATTTCTTCTTGGGTAGCATGGAGTTCCTCCATGTTCTGGCGCATTTCCTCTTCCTGAGCCTTCATTTCCTCTGCTTGTTGCTGTGTTCGAGCAAGTAGTTCTGCTGTGCGAATATTAATTCTCACGCTGGAAAGGGTAGAGGCAATGCTATTGGCAATTTTCTCTATAAATTCAATGTGATATTTTTCGTAGGTGTTGAATGTTGCCATTTCAATTACCCCCAGAACATCATCGTTTACTTTTAGTGGGACAAGAATTATATTCCGTGGGTTTTCCTCTCCCAGTCCTGATGTTATTTTGATATAGTTCTTTGGTACATCCTTCATGAAGATGGTTTTGCCCTCAATAAAGCATCGGCCAACCAAGCCCTCGTTCGGAAGCACGGTTTTTTCCATAAATTTTCTCCGGTCGTATGCGAAGCAAGCAGACATATCGAGAGCAGGATTTTCTTGGTCGTTGTCGTTAATGATGAATATGCCTCCTTGTATAGATTTTGTGTATGTTACCAAGTTCTTGATAATTAGGTACGACAACTCGTTCAAATTATCGTTATGCTGGCGTAATACTTCGCCAAACATTGCCATACCTTGGGTTGCCCAAATTTGTTGTTCTTCTTCCTCTTTTCTCTTGGCTTCTGCCTCCTTTGCATTAACAAGGCTTTTTTGCATTTCAAGGAGGGCTTTCCCTAGGATGTCCTTGTCGCCTAGAAGTTGAAATTGAGCATCGAGTTTACCCATACCAATTTCTCGGGCAAATTGCTCTGTGTGGTTTAACCCATCAATTAGTTTGTTTGCAGAGCGAGCCATGTCCTCCAGTTCATCTCCAGTGTGAACAAATATCTTTTTGTTGATATCAATATCACCTTCTGCAATACTGTTAAGGGCATCGGTTGTTCTTTTAATGGGTTGAGCAATGGAGCGTGAAATGTACCAAATAGCAACAGATTGAAGCAATACACCAAGTATAAAAACAAATATTGTATACATCACGGCACGTTTGGCATCAACCACTATTTCGCTCATTGGGATGGAGAGGTATACCGACCATGTGGATGGGGAGTCTCCAACTTTTACTGTGGAAAGAATGTTGAGGTTTTGCTCGCCATTAATCTCTGAGAAATACTTGTATTCGGTTCCCTTCTTTATCTTTTCTGATATTTTAAATTGATTGTCATCTATAGGGTTGAAATCGGTAAATTTTAGTTTGGCTAACTCGGGTTTTGTATGGGCTATTATGGTTCCATCGTTGGCAATAAGGGCTACAATGGTGTTTTTGTATGGTTTAATTTTCTCTATCTGCTCCTGAAATTTTTCTAACGAAATATCTACCCCTCCTAGGCCTGCAAACTTTCCATTAACCCTTATTGGTACACTCAAACTTGTGGCCAAAACCTCATTGCCAGCAACATCAAAAGTGTAAGGGTCCAGAAGCATTTCGCAGTTACATGTTTTGGATAAGTAATAGTTACTGGTGGTAATATCCCCAGTTAAATTTTTATGCTCTATATCCCTAGCAGGAACTCCATTTTTCAAGTAAGCAGTTGTGGAACGTCTACCATAATCTTTTGTATAGCCTTTGCGAAAGGCAAAATATTCCACCGAATACCATACGGTTAAATATCGTGGATTGTTTATAACCTGATTATTTAAGACGTTGAAGAAAATAGAATCGAGGGTAACCGTATCGAATTTAGGGTAAATGTAAAGAGCGTGAGCCAGTGCTCTGGAAAAGCCCATATCCAATTCTAGTTCGGATTTTATTTGGTTGGCGGTTTTTTGTGCTTCTGCTTGCGCAAGTTTAACCGCATTGTCGTTGGCAATTTTGTTGATTCTAAATCCGATAAAAAGTCCAATAACAAGCATTATTGACACTGAAGTAATCATTACAAAGAGTAACATCTTTGCGCCGATTTTCATATTCAACCTCATTGCTTTAGTTTTTAAGTTTACTTTGATACAACCAAATTGGGTTAAAAATACGAAATGTTTTAATAGAACAAAACAAACACACATTAATCGGCTCAGCCTTTTAAAAAAATATTGGTAAAAACTTATTGGTTTAACCAAATGGAATATCTTTATTGGATTAAATAATATTATCCCATGCAATTTAATTTCCTAAAGGTTCATTTTGTGTGCTTGCTAATCCTTTTGGTTTCGTACAGCGTTTTAGCACAGAACGATAAAGAACTGCTAGAGTCTTTGATAAATAGCGCCGAAAAGGCACGCACGTCAAATTCTGATTCGGCCATTGTCTTGGCGCAGAAAGCAGTAAACCTAGCCTCCGATATTGATGATAAATTTTTGCTTTTAAAGGCTGAGCATACACTTGGTTACTGCTACTACAACCGAAACGATTTTGAATTGGCATTAAACCATCTTCAAAAATCGTTAGAACTTGCAAAGGAGCAAAATCAAGAACTTTGGGTTGCAATTAACCTTAACCGAATAGGAAATGTTTATCAACTCAGGAGCGACTTTGTTCAAGCCCTAAATTCGTATCGGAGTGCTTTGGATATTAACGAGAGGATTAAGGATAAAATCCAAATTGCTCGCACTCAGGTTAACATTGGGACTGTTTACAGTTTAACAGGAAGCTACCCCAAGGCCATTGAGCATATGTTGCAAGCGTTGGAAACGTATGAGAAGGAGGCCGATAAGGAGGGAATGGCGTGGACGTCGCTCAGTATAGCCAGACTTTTTAATAGATTGGAAATTTATGACAAGGCACTCCAGTATAATGAGATTGCTCTAAACCAATATCGGAATTTACGGAATCAGAATGGTATAACCTTATCGTTAACCGAGCAGGCTAATATATACTACCATTCAGGGTTGAACGATAAAGCTCTCGAAATTGCAAAGCAGGTACTAGCATACAATTCCCAAACTCAAAACACCCATGCTATGGCTGCAAACAATTTGCTGATGGGAATAATATACTTTGAACTAAATGATTTGGATAAAGCCACAGAGAACCTTGAGAAAGCCCTTAACCTTAAGCAATCTGTGAACGATAGTATTGATGTTTCGAAGTTAAACAGATATCTTGGCGAAATCCAAATTAAAAAGGGTAACTACTCCGAAGGATTCAAGTATCTTAACTCTGCGCTTACTGTAGCCCAAAAGCAGCGGTTAATGTCCGATGTTAGGGATATATATCTAAGTTTATCTTCTGCATATAGATTAAAAGGAGATTTCCGTAATGCATTGGAGAATTATAGTTACCATTCTTCCATCAAGGATAGCATTAATGCTGGCGAAATCTCAAGGCTTGAAATGCAGTACGATTTTGATAAAAGGGAGCGCGAGCAGGAAATAATAACCAAACAGCGCGAAGCAATGCAGCAGGAGCGATTAGAACGGCAAAGGATGTTTACTCTCTTTATCTCCATAGCCCTTGTTCTTGCTATTGCATTGGCATTGGTAATCTTTTACTTTTTAAGGGAGAAGCAAAAAATAAACAAGTTATTAGTAGCACAGAATCATGAAATACTTAGGCAAAAAGGTGAGATTGAGGATCAAAAGCAGGAGATTGAAGCTCAACGCGATTTGGCAGAACGCCAACGTGACCAAATTGCCGACCAACAAAAGCAAATTACCGATAGTATTCGGTATGCGAGCCGGATTCAGGCTGCAGTTCTGCCTCGAACTAATAACCTTAATAACTACCTTACTGAGCATTTTGTATACTATCAGCCCAAAAATATTGTAAGTGGCGATTTCTTTTGGACAACACAACTGGCCGACGGTAGAATCGCTGTAGCTGTTGCGGATTGTACAGGTCATGGTGTGCCAGGGGCTTTTATGAGTATGCTTGGAATTACTCTTATTAAAGAGCTTACAGCGACCCATTGCACCGAGAGCGCTGGCGACTTACTATTCAAGTTGCGCCAGTTGGTTATCGCATCATTAAACCAAACTGGTGTTGAGGGTGAATCGCACGATGGTATGGATATGAGCCTGGTGCTTATCGATAAGGAGAAACAAGAACTGGAATATGCTGGGGCATACTTACCCCTTTTAATTGCCAGGAAATCTGAACTTGGTGGCTTTGGATTGGAGCAACCAGTAGAATCGCATAATGGGTTTTCTATATACGAGTTTAAAGGGAATAAAATGCCAATTGGTTATCATGTTATTGGGGAGAAACCATTCACAAATCACAAAATCGGTTACCACAATGGCGATATCTTTTACATGTTCTCCGATGGCTACACCGATCAGTTTGGAGGCCCTTCCAACTTAAAGTATATGCTGATTAATTTTAAGAGATTGCTACTCGATATTCAAACATTATCACTCAAGGAGCAAATCAAGATTATTGAGCAAAATTTCGAAGATTTTAAGGGTAATCAAAAACAAGTAGACGATATTTTGGTTATGGGTTTTAAGGTTTAATCGATTTTTGTAACGCAACCCTCTAATAAATCATGAAACTGTTAGTTTTATCGGATTTGCATATTGACACTGGCGATAAGTTTGGAACTTTTGGCTGGAAAGCTAAGAAGTTTATCAAAATCCTCGACGATATTATTAAACACTACGGAGTTGATCAGGTTATTCTGAACGGCGATGTGTTTGAACTTTATAAGTACACCTATACCGATATTGTTGCAAGAAATAAGTTCTTAATTGATTATTTTGATAGCAACGGATTTATTTACATTAGGGGGAATCATGATTTATGGAATCCTAAAGCCAAGGATCATTTCAATATAACAAATTCACAAGGTAAAACAATACACGTTGAGCACGGACACAATGCCGATTTCCTTAATGGAACTTCAATAGGTAGGTTAATTGGTAAATTAGGCTTTTACTTTCTGAGGTTTATTGTGAAAATGAAATGGGCAGAGCGATTGTACTTCAAAATTGTGGAGTACGATGACGAGGTTAATCGCGTCCCTCGAAAGTATAATTCCTATAAATACCTGCTTTATGCGTTAAAGTTACTTCGAAGGTACGATTTAGTTATACTTGGTCACACTCATAAGTTAGAGCTGCATAAGATGTACTACATAAACCAACGCAAACAGTACTTAAACTGTGGAACTTGTTCGCTTGGACGTTTTCAGGCAGTGCTGGTTGATACAGAAACTCTCGCCAATGAAACCATAAAAGTTGGGCGTAAAGTAGAGTTTTCTGTTGAGGATTTACCCGTTTTCCCATCAAGGCCCACTATTACTTAGGCAATAAATTATTTAAAATCGATAAAATATTTTGACGTATTATTGCGTCATAATATTTATTGACGTATATTTGCGTTATAAATAGTTTTTAGCACGAGATTTTTTTAGGTGTCTCCTGCTTGAAATCAAATTAATTCCATATGGTTTTAGCTAAAACAGAACTTTTTGACAACGATTTGCAAAGCTGCGCAGAACTTTGCAAGGCATTGTCACATCCCGCCCGGTTGGCAATTCTAAAATTTTTGTCCGATGCTAAGATGTGCATCACTGGTGATATAACAGAGGAATTGCCTTTAAGTAGAACAACTGTAAATCAGCACCTAAAAGAGCTCAAGGATGTTGGTTTAATTGTTGGCGTTACTGAGGGCGTTAAAACTAATTATTGCCTTAACCCCCAAAGAGTTGAGGAACTAAAAAAAGCAATTCAATCCTACTTGGATATGTTAGACACAACTGGATGTAATTGCTGTAAGTAATCACTAATTCATTAACAAAAAAATTTAAATTATGGATCAAAAGGATATTAAGCAAACCGTTAAGGAGAAGTATAGCCAAATAGCCATGCAATCGAAACAGGAGAACGAATCATCGTGTTGTGGTGCAACAGGATGTTGCTCTGGTGTTGATTACACAATATTTAGCGAAAATTATAATCAAGTTAAAGGCTATAATGCCGATGCAGATTTAGGCTTAGGATGTGGCATCCCCACAGAGTATGCTAAAATTAAGGAGGGCGATACGGTAGTTGACCTTGGCTCTGGTGCAGGAAACGATTGTTTTGTGGCTCGTGCAATTGTGGGTGAATACGGTAAGGTTGTTGGCATTGACATGACCGAGGCCATGATATCAAAGGCACGTGAGAATGCAAAGAGACTAAACTACAGCAATGTGGAGTTTGTGCTCGGGGATATTGAGAGTATGCCTCTCAATGCAAAAGTTGCCGACGTGGTAATTAGCAATTGTGTGCTGAATCTTGTTCCAAATAAGCAAAAAGCCTTTGAGGAGATTTACAGGATTCTGAAAAATGGTGGACATTTTTCAATTTCGGATGTAGTTATTAAAGGCGAGTTGCCCGATAAAATTAAGCAAGCCGCCGAAATGTATGCCGGATGTGTTGCTGGCGCAATTGATAAGGACGAGTACGTTGGGATTATTGAACATACCGGATTTGTTGATGTTACAATTCAAAAAGAAAAGCAAATTAGCGTTCCAGATGAGATATTGCTTAATTTTTTGAGTGAATCTGAATTAAAAACATTCAAAGATGCTGGAACTGGAATTTATAGTATTACTATTTACGGTAAGAAATCTAAGGGATGCGGATGCGGATGTAATTGCTAGAAGTATTAAAGGCCACTTAAACGTGGCCTTTAATTTTGTAATATGAAATTATTTTGGTTCTTAATAGAAGTAATTATTCATTGAATCATTTTCCAATATGAATGATTTCAGGTTTTGCTATTTTTTAGGGATAACTAAACAATATATCACGCTTACGTGTTTATCACTTCATTAACCTAAATTTAAAAATATGAAAAAACTTGTTTCAACTATTGCAGTATTAGCAGTTGTTAGTGCTTTATTCATTTCTTGCGAAAAGGATGAGGAAAGTTTGTCTAACTCGGTAACCATTGAGGGAACTTTTACAATAGGAGAAAAAACTTATACTAATCCCACATTTAACCTAGGAGAGCCCGATGCACATGTCGGTTACCTTGTTAATTATGGCATAGCAAAAGAGTATAATGGTATCTATATTGGACACGAAGAGAATGTGGATTTGGGCGAAAATGTTGAGTTGGAGTATTACTTCCAAATTTATAGCGCACAGGTTGGTGAAACAACTATGTATAGTGAGTTTGAAATCTACTTAAACCTTCCTGTTAAAGAGTCAGGTCTTTATATCTATAGTAGTAACGCATCAGTAAACGTTACAAAGATTGACGAAGTGGGAGGATATATCGAAGGTACATACGAAGGAGATTTTTATTATGCGAATAAGGGCAGTGAAGCACCTTTCTACTTAAAAGGAAAGTTTAAAGTAAAACGAACAAATGCCCCTGTAGTTTATTAGTTACTCCATTAAGAGAAAAGAAAAACCCCAAGATTCCTTGGGGTTTTTAGTTGTATTGAATTTATGCTATGCGTTTAGCGAAACACGTTTAAAAGCAACAATCTTCAAATCCTTATCAATGCTTTGAAGGTACTGACGGATAGTCATTTTGTTATCCTTAACGAAGTCTTGATTCATAAGAGTGCTCTCTTTGAAGAATTTCTGAAGTTTACCTTCAGCAATTTTGTCAAGCATATTTTCTGGCTTGCCTTCCAAACGAGCTTGCTCACGACCAATTTCAAACTCTTTCTTCTTAACATCTTCAGGAACATCATCCTTGTCGATAGAAACTGGGCTCATGGCCGCAATTTGCATTGCAATATCTTTACCTGCTTGCAAATCGATAACCTTGTTAAAGCCTACCATGGTAGCAAGTTTGTTACCTGGGTGGATGTATGGAACAACAAAAGTAGCATCAATTTGATCGTAGTACGATAAATCAACCTTTTCGCCAGTTACACCTGAGAACTCAGCAACCATGTCGGAAATTTTTCTTCCATCAATGGATAGATCTTTAAGAGCATCTAGGTTTGCAGGAGCCTTCTCAAGGGCAATCTCAAGAATTTTTTGTGTGAAACCAACAAAGTCAGCATTTTTTGCAACAAAGTCAGTTTCGCAGTTTAATACTACCATTGCACCGCGGGTTGCGTTTGCGTTTACTTTCGATAAACCAGCACCTTCGCCAGCTTCTCTGCCTGCACGTTTGGTTGCAATAGCTTTTCCGCGTTCGCGGATTATTTCAATCGCTTTATCGATATCGCCATTAGCTTCAACCAATGCATTTTTGCAGTCCATCATACCTGCACCGGTCATTTTTCTTAGTTTGGCAACATCAGCAGCTGTTACTTCGGCCATTTTTATAATCGTTTAAAGTAAATACTATTCGTCATCTTCGCTGTCAGCAGCGCTATCATCAGCGTCTTCAACCTTTGCTACTTCTGCGTCATCGGCTTTTTTAACACCTTTGCGAGCGCGAGTTTTGGTTGTTTCGTCTTTCTTCTCTTTTGCTGCTGGCTCTTTTTCTTTTTCAGCCTTTCTTTCCTCTAAACCTTCCTCAATTGCTTTCGACATAATGTCAACAATAAGAGCGATAGATTTTGAAGCATCGTCGTTAGCTGGTATTACAAAGTCAATTGGAGTAGGATCACAACAGGTATCAACCATTGCAAATACCGGGATATTTAATCTTTTAGCTTCGTGTACGGCGATGTACTCTTTCTGAACGTCTACTACGAAAAGCGCAGCAGGAAGTCGGTTAAGATCGGAGATAGAACCTAAGTTTTTCTCTAACTTAGCGCGTTGACGTGAAATTTGAAGTTTTTCACGTTTCGACAGGTTGTTGAAAGTGCCATCGGTCATCATTTTATCGATGGACGACATTTTCTTAACTGCCTTACGAATAGTAGGGAAGTTTGTTAGCATACCACCAGGCCAGCGCTCGGTAACATATGGCATGTTTACCTGTTTTACGCGTTCTGCAACAATTTCCTTAGCTTGTTTTTTTGTGGCAACAAATAGGATTTTACGTCCTGATTTGGCAATTTGCTTAACTGCAGCGGCAGCTTCATCAACTTTAACTACTGTTTTGTGTAGGTCAATGATATGAATACCATTGTTCTCCATAAAAATGTATGGAGCCATCTTTGGGTTCCACTTACGTTTTAGGTGGCCAAAGTGTACACCTGCATCAAGTAGGTCTTTAAAATTTGTTCTTGACATTTTGTTTTCTTCGTTTAGATTTTATTGGCAATCGCACAGTAGTCCCTTTCGGGAGTCTGGGCAATTTATTACTAAACTGCCTGCCAAATAATTAATAAATTTGATAATTCTCTTAACGTTTGCTGAACTGGAATCTCTTCCTTGCTTTTGGCTGACCTGGCTTCTTACGCTCAACTTCGCGTGGGTCGCGGGTCATAAATCCGTGAGCTTTAAGAGCTGGTTTGTTCTCAGCGTTGAATTCAACTAAAGCACGAGCAATACCTAGGCGTAAAGCCTCTGCTTGTCCTTTTTCGCCACCACCATCAAGGGTTACTTTGATATCAAAGTTTTCGGTTACGTTAAGAACCATCAAAGGTTGTTTTACTACGTAGTGAAGTAGCTCAGAGCTGAAGTAATCTTTTAAGTCTCTACCATTTATGGTGATATTGCCCTTACCTTCTTTAAGGTAAACACGGGCAACTGCAGACTTTCTTCTTCCTAATCCGTTATAAACCTGCATAAGTTAACTATTTAATTGTGCTTAATTCAATTTGCTTGGGTTTTTGAGCCTCGTGTGGGTGCTCATTACCAGCATAAACGTAAAGGTTTCTGAAAACAGCATTAGCTAATCTGTTTTTTGGCAGCATACCTTTAACAGCATGTTCGATAACCCAAATTGGTTTGCGATGAAGCATTTCCTTTGGGGTAGCAAAGCGTTGTCCTCCAGGGAAACCTGTGTGACGAACATACTCTTTGTCAGTTAACTTGCGTCCGGTTAAACGAACTTTCTCAGCGTTGATAATGATTACATTATCGCCGCAATCAACGTGTGGTGTGTAATTGGGTTTGTGCTTGCCGCGTAGCATTTTAGCAACTTGGCTCGATAACCTACCAAGAACTTGGTCGGTTGCATCAATTACTACCCACTCTTTTGTAACGGTTGCCTTATTGGCCATTACCGTTCTGTAACTTAATGTGTCCACTGTAAACTCCTAACTTTTAAGTTAATACCTACTTTTTGTGATCCTATAATTTATAATAAGCGGGATGCAAAATTACAACTATTTATTTAAACAACAATATGTTTTTCAGGATGATTTAAAAAAAATAAGTGGAGAGAGTGTTTATCCGTTAACTTGTCCATCACATAGTCTATCATAACAATTTTCCAATACATTTGTCGTTTCACTTTATGTTATTAGTTTGTTTGTAATTTTACATTTATTCGTTTATGCTTTTTTCATCATTGGTTCATCGGTGGGCATACATAGTTGCTTTGGCAATTACCGTTTGCTCTTTACCATTTTCCCCGTTCACAGTTAGTATTGGAATTATTGCAATGCTAGTAAACTTCGTTGTGGAGGGAAATTGGGCGTATAAGTTTGGTGTTTTTAAGGGTAATAAAGCTCTTTGGATCTCTTATCTCATTTACGTTCCAATTCTTTACAGCGCTTTCTATTCTTCGAATTTCCCTATTACTCTCAAAGAGTTGCGTTTATGGCTTCCCTTTATTGTTGTTCCAACAATTGTAGCGCTTAGTGAACCTTTGAACAATAAAGAGTTTAAATGGATAATGCTTCTTTTTGTTTTAGCCGTTTTTGTAGCATCTATTATAAGCTCTACTTATCTTTTTAGCATATCCACAGATTTGGTCATTGATGTCCGCCAGATATCATTGTTTATATCCCATATACGCTTTTCGTTAATGGTTAATTTGGCCATAGCTATCATCATTCATTATGTTGTGTTGGATAATGGCCTCGAAAAAATTCATAAATTTTTGCTTTCTATGGTGATGTTATGGCTTGTAGCTTTCCTCTTCATTCTTCAATCTTTTACAGGCATAGCAATGCTTTTTCTTTTAGTTTTCATGGGCTTTGTGTTGTTGTATATAAAGAAAAAAAGTCAAGTTACCCGTTTTGTTCTAGCTTCAACCTTTTTTTCGCTCGTGTTCATTGTTGTATCTACCATAACCCATAAGGTAGATAGGTATTATACTCGGAACTATACCGATTTTAGCACTTTAATGCAAAGAACAGCTAACGGTACGCCTTATCAGCACGATACAGTAAGGAGAGTCTACGAGAATGGCAATTTACTCTACATCAATATATGCGACCCAGAGCTAAGCGAACAGTGGGCGAGGAGGAGCACTCTTCCTTTCGATAGTTTAGATAATAAAGGTCAACCGCTGAATCATACAATTATTCGATATTTAACATCACTAGGATACACTAAAGATTCCGTTGGAATATGGAAACTTAGCGATGAGGATATTGCATTTATTGAGAATGGAGCAACCAGCGTTGTATTTAAGGAGAGTAAATTAGGCATTGATACTCGACTTTATCAACTGCTCTGGGAAATTGATGCTTATAGAACAGAAGGGTCAGTCAGTTACAGTTCAGTTATTCAACGCTTGGTCTTTGCTAAGGCCGCTTTGTTTGTAATTAAAGATAATTTCTGGGTTGGAGTAGGATGGGGCGATATCCAGGAATCTTTAAATCAGTATTACAAGGTTCATGAACTTGGCTTGCCAGAGAATCTTTGGTTTATGCCACACAATCAGTACCTAACCGTTTGGGTGGGTGCCGGTTTTATTGGACTTGCTATTTTCATGGTGGCACTATTAGTTCCATTTATTTTGAGAAATAGGTATAAATATTTTTTACCGGTCTACTTCTTGGCGATAATAATGGTTTCGATGTTGAGCGAGGATACTTTTGAAAGTCATATCGGGATAACCTTTGCTGTTCTTTTTGGATCATTATTTATTTTTGGTGATAATTTTTTACCCAAAATCAATGAATCCAATCCGACTAACCTCTGATTTTTATTCAAGAGATGTATTGTTGGTTGCCCCAGAATTGCTCGGCAAGCAACTGGTTAGTGTATCGCCCGATGGTTCAATTCTAAGATACCTGATTACAGAGGTTGAAGCCTACAAAGGGACTGGCGACTTGGCTTGTCACGCCAGCAAAGGCAGAACCGAGCGCAATAAGGTTATGTTTCAGCAGGGCGGATTGGTTTACGTGTACTTAATATATGGAATGTACTGGATGCTGAATGTTGTTACATCCGTTGAGGGTGATCCTGAAGCAGTTTTGATTAGGGGAATTAAAGGTTATTCAGGTCCAGGTAAATTGACAAAACATCTTGGTATTGACAAAAATTTTTATGCCGAAGATCTTACATCCTCATCAAGGATTTGGATAGAGAATGTTGGGATAACTCCCAAAATTAAAACCACACCCCGAATTGGTATCGATTACGCTGGACCATACTGGGCAAATATCCCTTGGCGTTTTATAATTGATGAGAAAATATAGGATTAATAAGTTTTATTATCACAAGATTTCAACATAGATAGTTATGAAAATTGTATTTGCAGAACCAATAGGTATGACAAGCAGCACGAAGGCATCTTTTGCTGATGAAATGCAAGAGTTAGGTCATGCCGTTGAATATCATGATGATTTAGTCAAGGATCAGTCCGATCTTAGCAAGAGGGCTGCCGATGCCGATGTTTTGGTTTTAAGCAATCAGCCATTGTCGGCCACAACCATCAATGGCTTAGAGAAACTTAAAATGATTTCTGTCGCTTTTACCGGTGTAGACCATTTGCCGCTAGATTATTGTCGCGATAAAAAAATCCTTATCAGTAATGCTGCAGGTTATAGTACCACAGCTGTGGCCGAGTTAACTATCTCAATGGCAATATCCTTGATGAGAAAAGTTGTGGAGTTGGATTCTTCCACAAGGAATGGTGGTACCCGTAGAGGTTTTCTTGGCGGAGAACTTTTGGGTAAAACATTTGGAATTGTTGGTCTAGGGGCAATTGGAACTAGGGTTGCACAGTTCGCCAATGCTTTTGGATGCAATGTAATTGCCTATAATAGAACCCAAAAGCACATTGATGGAGTTAAGCTCGTTGGCCTTGAGGAACTTTTTTCTACTGCCGATATTATTTCGCTCCATATTCCTGCTACAAGTCAAACAGTTGGGATGGTTAACTATAAGCTTATTAGCGCCATGAAACCCAACTCTATACTTATCAATACGGCTCGCGGTACTTTGGTGGATTATAGCGTACTATCCAAAGCACTTAATGATGGATTAATTTCTGGTGCAGCAGTTGATGTTTACGAGCATGAACCACCAATTGAAAGCGAACATCCTTTGTTTAAATCCCCTAACACAATACTCTTACCCCATATAGGCTATGCCACTAAGGAGGCAATTGATAGAAGAACTGGTATTGTGTTAGAGAATATTCGTTGTTGGCTAAAAAATATTCCTCAGAATGTGGTTGTATAGCAATGGGATACGGAAAAAATGAAAATTTTTTAAAAAAATATTTGGAACAAATTAAATAAATATATTACATTTGCACCGCTAAAGAAAACAGCACTCCTCATTAGCTCAGTTGGTTAGAGCACCTGACTGTTAATCAGGGGGTCCTAGGTTCAAGTCCTAGATGAGGAGCAAGCCCCGATGAGCAATCGGGGTTTTTCTTTTTAGGTACGTTTTACTTGGCATTCACACAAAAGATGTCTAACTTTCAACCAATAAAAAATTTCAACTATGAGTAAAGTTCTTGGATTAGGGAATGCCCTTGTAGATATTATGACCAAATTGAATGATGATTCAACGCTTGATCAGCTTGGCTTGCCAAAAGGTAGTATGCAATTGGTTGATGAGATATTTATGCAGAAAGCAGTTGAACACACAAAGCATATTCCTCAAACCCTTGCAGCGGGGGGAAG
>JAEXVC010000256.1 GCA_023406715.1 Bacteroidota bacterium
AGGTACATTAGGAACCTCTAAACAAGGAGAGTAGCCTTCTTGCATTGCAAGGGTATATAGGAATGGCTTTATTGTAGAACCAACCTGACGCTTACCCTGTTTAACCATATCGTACTTAAAATGACGGAAATCTGGTCCACCAACATAGGCTTTAATATGCCCATTGTGCGGATCCATAGCCATAAAACTTGAGCGTAGGAATTTTTTGTAATGTTTGATAGAGTCTAAAGGACTCATTAGCGTATCGCGTTCACCCTTCCATGTAAAGACCTTCATTCTAACCTTTTCGTTAAAACTGGCCATAATACTATCCTTAGTTGCACCGGCATTTCTAAGTAGTCTATAGCGTTCAGTTTGGCGCATGGCAGAATATATAATATCATTAGCCTGCTCTGTGGTTATTTTTGATGAGTAAAGTCTTCCGCCTCTTGCTTTAATTTCGTTATCGAGGGTTGGTTGTAGTTCGGTTTTTAAGTGCTCTTTAAGAGATGTTTCGGCATACTCTTGCATTTTTGAGTTTACCGTTGTGTAAACCTTTAAGCCATCCCTGTATATGTTATAGGGTGTTCCATCTGGTTTTAAATTTTTACTGCACCATCCGTATAAAGCGTTCGTTTCCCAAAGCAAAGAATCTTCACTGTACATATCGGCAGAATAATAGAAACGACGTTCAGGTTGTTTAGCCGTCATAAAAAGGCGTATCATTTCCCTGAAATATGTTGCTAAACCAGCATTGTGGTCTTGTTCGCTATAATTTAAAGTGATTGGAAGTTTTGAAATTGAGTCGTATTGTTGATTAGTTAGGTAACCGTATTTCTCCATTTGTTTTAAAACAACGTTTCGTCGTTGAATTGAGCGTTCCGGATTGCGAACAGGGCTAAAACGAGTTGGGGCATTAACAACTCCAACCAAAAGGGCGGCTTGTTCTATTTTAAGAGAGTCGGGCGTTGTATTAAAGAATGTTCGTGCAGCCGATTTTATTCCAAAGGAATTGCTTCCGAACTCAACAACGTTGAGGTACATGGCTATAATTTCCTTTTTGGTATAGTTCCTTTCCAACTTTACAGATGTTATCCATTCCTTAAATTTGGTAATAACCAGTTTTGTTTTACGTACAATTGCGGCACTATTACTAGCAGTATCGCGTGGAAAAAGGTTCTTTGCCAACTGTTGAGTAATTGTACTACCGCCACCTGCGGTTCTTTTACCAAACAGAACGGTTTTGAACATTACACGGCCTAAACCTCTAAAATCTATCCCGCTGTGTGAATGGAATCTTGCATCTTCTGTAGCGATTAATGCGTTTATTACATTTGGTGAAATTTCGTTGTAATCAACAAAAGTCCTGTTTTGCACATAGAAATTACCCAAGACAACATTATCTTCGGATATAATTTCTGTAGCAATATTGCTTTTGGGGTTTTCCAACTCCTCAAATGCGGGCATTGGTCCGAAAAACTCAACACCAATCAAAATAAATATAGTGATAATAAAAAGTCCTATGAATGCGAAGATTCCCCAAAACCATAAGCGAAACTTATCGGCGGACAAAAGGTTTTTTACTTTCATAATAAAGAAGGTTTCGTAATAAGCTGTAAAGTTAAGAAATATTTATGCTGATAGTTTTATCTTTTTAATTTAGCGAAAACTAAGTATGTATTTTTCAGGTAAACAGATGGTTATACTGACTCTAATATTCATTATTTTCACAATAATTAAATATTTTGTTGTTGATAATCTGTCAAATGTTTTACTTTGTGCCAAATTTTGAACGCAATATAATTAAGGTATGATTGAGAACCTTGTTATCGTGGAGTCACCCGCCAAGGCCAAAACTATAGAGAAGTTTCTTGGTAAACAGTTTGTTGTTAAGTCTAGTTTTGGGCATATCCGCGATCTTTCCAAGAAAAATCTTGGAGTTGAAATAGAAAAGAACTACAAGCCTGAATACATTATCAGCGATGATAAAAAGAATTTGGATGATGAGATGAGAAAAGCATCTGCTGAGGCCAAACAGGTTTGGTTGGCTTCCGATGAAGACCGCGAGGGAGAGGCTATAGCATGGCACCTTGCAGAGGTTCTCAAATTGGAACTCAAAAAAACGAAAAGGATTGTTTTCCACGAAATTACAAAGGATGCAATTTTAAACGCAATAAAAAATCCCCGAGGCATCGATATAAATTTAGTTAATTCTCAGCAAGCTCGTAGAATTCTGGATCGTATGGTGGGTTTTGAACTTTCTCCAATCCTTTGGAAAAAGGTAAAACCATCATTATCGGCTGGTAGAGTTCAATCAGTTGCTGTTAGGCTAATTGTGGAGAAGGAAAGAGAAATTATTGCGTTCAGTTCTTCATCCTTTTTCAGGGTTACAGGATTATTTAAAGGCGATGTTGATATTAAGGCAGAGCTTTCCAGCAAGTTGCCGAACATAAAGGAGGCAGCAAGTTTTATTGAGCATTGTAAAACGGCAACCTTCAAGGTGCTTGATGTTAGCAAAAAACCCACGAAGAAATCGCCACCACCACCTTTTACAACATCAACATTGCAGCAGGAGGCTAGCCGAAAGTTCAATTTTTCGGTATCGCAAACTATGACTATTGCTCAGAAATTATATGAGTCGGGTTACATAACATACATGAGAACAGACTCTGTAAACCTTTCTGCAACAGCATTGGATGCAGCCAAGCAAATCATCGTAAGCGAGTTTGGCGATAAGTATCATCATTTACGGCAGTTCAAGACCAAGTCAAAGGGTGCTCAGGAGGCACACGAGGCCATTCGTCCTACATATTTCGATAAGGTTAAAATTCCAGGAAGTGCAGCGGAGCAGAAACTCTACGATTTGATTTGGAAGAGAACCCTTGCTTCGCAAATGAGCGATGCACAGTTGGAAAAAACCACTATAAACATTGAGGTTTCAAAATCGGAGCATCAATTCGTTGCTACTGGCGAGGTAGTTGTTTTCGATGGTTTCCTCAAGGTTTACTTCGAGTCAACCGACGACGATTCTGAGGAAGGCGGAAAGGATTTGCTACCTTCGGTTAAGGCTGGACAATTGCTCGACCCTAAAGAAATAGCCGCTACAGAACGTTTCACTCAACGTCCACCACGCTATACCGAGGCAAGCCTTGTTAAGAAACTCGAAGAGTTAGGTATTGGTCGCCCATCTACCTATGCTCCAACAATATCAACAATACTTGCCCGTGGATATGTATTAAAGGAGGACAGGCAGGGCGTTGAGCGTAAGTACACCTCAATCGTTCTTAAGAATGGAAAAATATCGCAACTAGATAAGACAGAGAACACAGGTGCAGAAAAATCGAAACTGTTTCCAAGCGATATAGGCATGGTTGTAAACGATTTTTTACTTGAGTATTTCAAGGAGATTATTAGTTACAACTTCACGGCTAATGTGGAAAAGGAGTTCGACGAAATTGCCTTGGGCAACATGGAGTGGACTAAAATGATAGACCAATTCTACAAGCCATTCCATAAGTTAGTCGAAAAAACTACCAAGGAGTCCGATTATACCAAGGGTGAGAGGGTTTTAGGTGTTGACCCTGTAAGCGGAAAGCCCGTTAGTGTGAGAATTGGCCGATTTGGCCCAGTTGTTCAGCTTGGCGAGAACGACACAGCAAACAAAATTAAGCCACAATTTGCCAGTTTGTTAAAGGGGCAACTTATTGAGACTCTAACATTGGAAGAGGCTCTATCGCTATTCAAACTCCCAAGAACAATTGGTAATTATGAGGATAAAGAGGTGGTTATTGGGGTTGGACGTTTTGGCCCTTATGTTCGCCATAACTCCAAATTCTATTCCTTAAAAAAGGACGATAACCCTTTAACTATTGATTTAGCCAGAGCTGTAGAATTAATTGAAGAGGGTCGCAAAAAAGAACGCGAAAAGGTAATTAAGGTGTTTGAGCATGAGGAGAAAGTTCAGGTGCTGAATGGACGTTGGGGACCTTACATTGCCTATAACGGGGCAAACTATAAAATCCCCAAAGGAACCGATGCCCATGCGTTAGCCTATGAGGAATGCTTGAAAATCATTAAAAATCAAGGAGAGGGAACAAAGCCTAAGAGATTTGCCAAAAAGGGCAAAAAATAGTCAATCACCCATGGAAG
>JAEXVC010000280.1 GCA_023406715.1 Bacteroidota bacterium
CGATATCACTGAAACTTTTGAAACTGCAGGTACAATGACTTGGGTAGCAGACAATAACCCTACTGAATTTGTTGAAGATTTTGCTAACCCATTTTCAACTGGCATTAATACATCTGCAAAGGTTGGAAAATACCAAAGAGGAACCTCTGACTATGCAAACCTTCAGTTTGTTCTATCATACAGAATGAACCTTTCAACACGCAACATTTTTAAAATGAAGGTGTATATCGATGATGCAGCAACTGTTCCAACTGTTGCCATGAAACTACAGGATACAAAACAGGGTGGTAATGCTTGGCAAACCCAAACCGAAGTTAAACTTACAGGTCAGACTAAAGGACAATGGATTGAGTTAACTTTCGACTTTAGTACTGTAAGTACTAATACAGACTACGATAAAATTGTTGTTCAGTTCGGTGATGAAGGTCCAAATAAAGGTGATGGCTTATTCTATTTTGATGATCTAATTCTTCAATAGTGTTTACAAAAAGTTAATTGATTTAAAGGAGGTTGCATCCTGCACTCAACATTAAAATGTAGTTGATGCAACCTCTTTTTAGGAAAAAATACAGCAAAGTTGAGTTTA
Source organism: Bacteroidota bacterium (assembly GCA_023406715.1). Lineage (GTDB taxonomy): Bacteria > Bacteroidota > Bacteroidia > Bacteroidales > Tenuifilaceae > SB25. The sequence goes on from JAEXVC010000280.1 coordinate 587, forward strand.
ACAACGTATAAACTTTATTACCTAGCACAACCCTGCCATAATGATGAAATTAATCTACATATTAGCCTTTTTATTTACCATTAGCACTTCCGTTAAAGGACAACATCAACTTATTTGGTCCGATGAGTTTGAGGGGGAAACTCTGAATACCGATTATTGGAACTACGACATTGGTAATGGCTCTTCAGGTTGGGGGAATAATGAGTTAGAGTATTACACATCCCGCCCCGAAAATATAAAGGTAGAAAATGGGAAACTTATTATAACTGCTCGCTACGAAAGTTACAGTGGTTTTAATTATACCTCAGCCAGAATCAATACCAAACATAAAAAGTATTTTGGTTATGGCAGAATAGAGATGAGTGCAAAACTACCTAAGGGTCGTGGCACATGGCCTGCATTCTGGATGCTTCCTGAGTATGTTGTTTATGGCACAAAATATTGGCCCGATAATGGAGAAATTGACATCATGGAGTATGTGGGTTACCTTCCTAGCGTTGTACATGGGTCTATTCACACCAACAAGAACTATGCAGGTAATAGCGTAACAAACAAAATAACCTACTATGGTGTTGAAGACGATTTTCATACATATGCAGTTGAATGGACTTACGACACTATACGTTACTATGTTGACAATTACATGTACGGATCGTACAAACGTTCAGGACGCGATTGGCAATACTGGCCATTCGACCAAAACTTCTTTATCCTTTTAAACTTTGCAGTTGGAGGTAATTGGGGTGGTGCTCAAGGTGTTGACAATACTATATTTCCTCAAACTTTCGAAATTGACTATGTGCGTGTTTACGACCTAGGCTATAATGTTGGTGTTTCTGAAAACAGCCTAAATAATTTCAACACTAAACTATTCCCCAATCCAACCTCTGATTACATTGATATTCAACTCAATGATAATACAAGCGGAGCATTTCAGGTCTCGGTATACGATATTCAAGGACGACAAGTAATCCCTACAACCAATTACCAAAACTCAAGTGGTACTGTAAACTTAAGCAAACTCAATGCTGGTATTTACTTCCTTAAAGTGTTAAACGCTAATAAAACTGGAACTTTCAAAATTGTTAAGATTTAAGTTTATCTAACTTTTTCAAAAAAGTAATGTGATAAAATAATGCTGTTTTTATAACAGTTATGCTACTGTTTTGTCCTTTAATTCAAACATTTGGTTCAATGAATAGATACATATCAATACTTATAGGAATTGCGTTTGTTGTATCCTGTAAATCTGGGGTTGAAAAAAGCAATACCTCATCGTTAGAGTATAAAATTGATTCCGTGCTCTCAAAACTTTCCATTGAGGAAAAATTGGGCCAAATGACTCAAATATCGAGTTTTTACAGCAGCGACTCGGAGAAGTTAAAGGAGATGATTCGCACAGGGAAACTAGGCTCTTTGTTGAATGAGGTCACTCCTAGTGCAGTTAACGAGTTACAACGAGTTGCTGTTGAGGAGAGTAAGCATGGAATTCCTTTAATTATTGGACGTGATGTTATTCATGGATTCAAAACCATCTTTCCAATTCCATTGGGTCAAGCAGCCTCATGGAATCCATCTTTAGTTGAAAAATCGTCGCACGTAGCGGCTATAGAAGCTCGAGCCAAAGGTGTTACCTGGACTTTTTCGCCAATGATTGATGTTGCACGCGACCCACGCTGGGGTAGAGTTGCCGAAGGCTATGGCGAAGATCCATTACTTACAAGCATTCTAGGTGTAGCCGCTGTTAAAGGATATCAGGGCAACGATTTATCGGCAAACGACAGAATTGCGGCCTGCGCAAAACACTTTGCGGCCTATGGTGCCGCTGAAGCTGGACGCGAATACAACACTGTAATTACATCCGACCAAGAGCTGCGCAATGTTTATTTACCCCCATTTAAAGCCGCAACCGATGCTGGTGTAGCCACATTTATGGCTTCATTTAATGAGATTAATGGAGTTCCTAGCAGCGGTAACAAAAAACTTCAAACCGATTTGCTCCGCACAGAGTGGGGATTTAAAGGGTTTGTGGTTAGCGACTGGACATCAATCCCCGAAATGGTCAACCACGGTTTTGCCAACGATGAGAGCCACTGCGCACTAATCGCTGCCAATGCTGGTGTTGACATGGAAATGTCGAGCGACACATATATTGAAAACCTTGCAACCCTTGTAAATCAGGGAAAGATATCTATCGACGTTATTGATAATGCTGTCCGCAATATCCTCAGAGTAAAATTTCAACTTGGATTATTCGATAATCCCTATGTCGATACAGTAAAATCAACATTCAGCAACGATTCAGCCCTAATTATTGCAAAAGAACTGGCTCTAGAAAGTTTGGTGCTACTTAAAAACGATAAAAATACGCTTCCATTAAACTCTCAAATTGGCAAGGTTGCCATTGTTGGCCCTATGGCTAACGATAGGTATGAGCAACTGGGAACCTGGGTGTTCGACTGCGATACAAATACAACAATTACCCCATTAAGCGCTATTGAATCGATGCTAGGAGAGAATAAGGTTCTATTCGCACAAACGCTTACCCATAGCCGCGATAACAATAAAGGCCGATTTGCACAGGCAAAATCAATTGCAAGCAAAGCCGATGCAGTCCTAGTTTTTGTGGGCGAAGAGTCTATCCTTTCAGGCGAAGCTCACGGACGTGCAAATATCAACCTTCCCGGAGTTCAAACTGAGTTGATTGAAGAATTACACAAAACTGGAAAGCCAATTATCACTGTTATTATGGCGGGTAGACCGCTTTCTATTAAGAATATCCTACCCTATTCCGATGCTATAGTCTATGCTTGGCACCCTGGAACAATGGGAGGCTCTGCAATTGCTGATGTAGTATTTGGCAAGGCAAATTTCTCTGGTAAATTACCAATATCAATTCCTGTTTCTGGCGGTCAATGCCCAATATACTATGCCAAAAAGAATACAGGCCGTCCCGCAAACTATAATAACTGGACACCAATTGAGAAAATTGCAGTTCGCGCACCACAAACATCTCTAGGTAACGAAAGTCATCATTTAGACGATGGATTTGAACCTCTTTTCCCATTTGGGTTTGGCTTATCGTACACCACCTTTGAGTATTCAAATCTTCAACTTTCCTCAACATCAATTTCAAAGGAAGAATCAATAAAAATTTCTGCTACAATCACCAACACAGGGAAATTTGAAGGTTACGAAACAGTCCAACTCTATGTTCACGATGTGGTTGGAAGTATAACCCGTCCAGTAAAAGAACTGAAAGCATTCCAAAAAGTAAAAATCAAACCGGGCGACACAGTAGATGTGTCGTTCAATCTAAGCGCAAACGATTTGACATACTACATAGACTGGAACAATAAAATAATTGAACCCGGGCTATTCACGGTTTGGGTCGGAACTGATTCAAATTCTGGACTAAAAGCACAGTTTGAATTAAAGTAAACAATAGTAAATCAAAACTTTAAACAAATAATACTGACCATGAAATTAATTAGAATAATACCTGCCCTCTTTGTTTACGCTCTTTTAGCGTGCTCAAATGGTAACAATGGTAAATCGGACTATAAATTAGTTTGGAACGATGAGTTTGATTTAGATGGAGTGGTTGACAGCACCAAGTGGAGTTACGATACTGCTGGAAACTCTTGGGGTTGGGGCAACGACGAACTACAGTGGTATACCGCAAATAGAGCTGAAAACGCAGAGGTAAAAGATGGTTTTTTACACATTAAAGCTATCAAAGAACCTACAAATGGAAAAGATTATTCATCGGCAAGGCTTATTACTAAAGGCAAAGGCGATTGGCTTTATGGAAAAGTAGAAGTGAGAGCCAAACTTCCTAATTCCAGAGGCATTTGGCCTGCAATATGGATGCTTTCTTCCGATAATGCCTACGGAATTTGGCCTGCAAGCGGGGAAATTGACATAATGGAACTAGTAGGTTATATGCCCGACTCTGTTTTCGCATCAACTCATTGCCAGAAATACTACTTCAAAATAGGAACTCAGAAAACTAAAGGCATTTATATGCCTGGAACCGATAAAGAATTTCACAATTACTCTGTAGAATGGACTCCAGAACAAATTGACATTTATTGCGATAGCACAAAATACTTCTCATTTCCCAACGAGCACAAAACCTTTGAGGAGTGGCCATTCGACAAACCATTCTACCTAATTCTAAATGTTGCTGTTGGTGGTGCGTGGGGCGGAGTTATGGGAGTTGATTCAACGGCCTTTCCTCAGGAAATGGTAATTGATTACGTACGAGTATATCAAAAATAGCAATTACTCCTAAACCTAACTAAAACCTAACACCATGAAAAGATTTACCAGACTATTATTCTTTTTAATTCTCGGAATATTGGCTTTCGGGAATTTGGCTATTGCCGAAAACACCGAATGCTCAGGTTCAGCCACCGAGTCGACACAAGGGGACAACTTTACAAATGGTTACAACTACACATTTACGACTGTAGGAACCGATGTAACAGTAACCTTTGAACTACTCGATACCAAAATAGGTCTTGTGGCC
>JAEXVC010000213.1 GCA_023406715.1 Bacteroidota bacterium
TGCAGGATTTTTTAAAAAATCATCGAAAAAGTCTTTGGCCTCGGCAGTTGGATATATATCGTCCCATAATTTTCCCTCCCAACTTCCAAAATTCATCTCCTTTAAACGCTCATCGAAATTGATTTCATTACCATCAGCAATTCTATTAGCCAGCTGGGCGCATCGAGTCAAAGGACTGGAAAAGATTGCATCGAAAGAAACGCCTTGGAGTTTCGTTATCACCTCGTCACTTTCAGTAATAAACGTTTCGGCCAAGGGCACATCGGTAAAGCCGTAACAAATGCCGCTTGGCACGTCAACTCGGGTATGTCGGACAAGGTATAAATTCATGATTAATTAACTGCAACCATTACAAGATACATTGTTACCTCGGTAATTTGCTGTAATGCCCCAAGCACATCGCCAGTGTAACCTCCTGTTCGTTTAATTACATAGGCCCTAAAGCCGATAAATAAAACGGTTATGGAAATCAATATTACAATTGCCTGATTTATTGTCAACAAAAAAAGCGATGTAGCCCCAACCGCAGATGCAACCAGTAGACTTCCTAACGATGCATTGTTCCCAACAGTTTTTGCCTTAGCCGTTTCATCGGGGCGAACATAGTGCGAGGTAAACATCAGAAAAACTGGCGTTAACCGACTAAAAGTATGCGCTGCAATCAATGAAAAGATAATCCTTTCGGGATTAATGGATAGCAATGCAACAAACTTAACTGCAAGAATTGAAATAACCCCAACAGCACCGTAAAGACCAATGGAACTATCCTTCATTATTGCCAGGATGCGTTCCTTAGTGTGTCCTCCACCGTAACCATCGCAAAAATCGGCAAAACCATCCTCGTGTAATGCTCCAGTGATGAGCAAACCTGCCACTATACTCAACAAAATGGCAAGTGGAAATGGAAAAATCTGCTGTAACCCAAAGAAAGCAAGGGCAACAATTCCTCCAACTATTGCCCCTACCAATGGAAAATATCTAACTGCATCCTTCAAAGAGCTCTGTAAATCACCTTTAAGAAAAGGGACTGGAATTCTTGTGAAGAATAGTACTGACGATAGAAATATGTTTAGTTCTCTTTTCAAACTTTATGAACTTTTCGAAACTCCTGCATCCTCAAAACTAGCCATTTCATTCAAAAACACAATAGCCGACTCGATAATTGGCAACGCAAGCGCAGCACCAGTGCCCTCGCCTAAACGCAAGCGTAGTTTAAGAATTGGGTCTGCCTTAAAGAAATCGAGCATTTTACCGTGACCCTGCTCGTTGGAGTAATGACAGAAAATACAATGATTTCGTACATCTGAATTCATTTCACAAGCAATCAGCAAAGCAGATGTTGTAATAAAACCATCAACCAATATCATCATTCCTAGCTTAGCAGCCTCAAGATATGCACCAACCATCATTGCTATTTCTAAACCACCAAAGGTTGCAAGGGTTTCCAATGGAGACGTTGGATTATATTTCTCCGAAACCTCCTTCAGAATATTTAATTTATGCTGTAAGGCTGGTCCAACCATTCCTGCTCCAGCGCCAACACACTCCTCAATTGGCATTTTCATCACCCTATGCATTAGCAGTGCTGCCGGTGATGTATTTCCAATACCCATTTCGCCAAAACCAATTGTGTTGCAACCCGCGGCATGTTCGTTTCTTACAATCTCGCGTCCTTTGCTAATTGCAGCTTCACATTCTGCAATTGTCATTGCAGGTTCCTTGCGCATATTTCTAGAGCCATTAGCAATTTTTGCATTGATAACTGGAATACCATTTGGAAATGCATAATCAACACCCGCATCAACCACTTTAAGGGTAATTCCATTTTTTCTGCAAAAAACATTGATAGCGGCACCGCCAGCAACAAAGTTCATAACCATTTGCCAGGTAACCTCTTTTGGGTAAGGGCTAACGCCCTCGTCGGTTATACCATGGTCGGCTGCAAAAACTATTATGGTTGGTTTTTTGATTGAAGGACTAAGTGTATTTTGTATAAGCCCAACCTGCATTGCAATATCCTCCAACTGTCCTAGTGAACCTGTTGGTTTTGTTTTTAAATCGATTTTTTTCTGTAATTGCTCTCTCATTGAGTTATAGGTTTATAAAGTTAAAAGTTAGAAAGTTCATAAAGTTGAGAAACTACTTTACTTTTAGAGGGATTCCCGATATCATAAGGATGACCTCATCGGCTTGCGATGCAATAAATTGGTTCACCCATCCCTGTAAATCGGCGAATTGCCGAGCCTCCTTATTTTCAGGGATTACCCCCATTCCAAGTTCATTGCTTACCACAATAAGTCGGAACGATGATTTAGTGAGTTTTTCCCATTCCGCCTTTGCTTGTTTAAGCGATACATCAACGTTGAATTGATTATCGAAAAAGATATTGTTTAGCCAAAGGGTAACGCAGTCCATCACAACTGTTTCGCCAGTAAAATCGACACTACCAGAGAAACGTTCCTGCTCAACGGTTCTCCATTTTTCGCCGCGGTCGGCCTTGTGGCGCTCAATCCGTGCCTCAAACTCAGCATCCCACTTACGAGCAGTGGCTAAGTAAACAGGATTAGCGGAGTTTTCCTCCGCTAATTTCTGTGCATGTCGGCTTTTACCTGAACGTTGACCGCCTGTGATAAATATAACCTTGGCCATAGTCTATAATGTTAAAAGTTGTAAGTAAAACTACCCATTACCGAGCGGCCAGGCATATTGTAGCCATCCTTCTCGGTGTAGTTTTCATCCAACAAGTTAGCAATTGTTAACCCAAATTTCTTATTCTTCTGGAAAGTATACGATACTGAATAGTCAAAAATTAAGTAATCGGGATGTTGAAGTACTTTATCTGCAGCGGTGTAACCACCTTTTTGGTAGTAATCAGCAGCAGTAATTTTTGGTCGTAATGTTGTAAAATTATCTTTCTCCAGTCGGGAACCAATATAACGGGCATTTAATCGGGTAGAAAATCCTTTGTAATTGTCGTAAAGAATTCCAAATGAACCATTGTTTTTACGAACATAGAGCATATCCCTATCAAACTTCACAGTGTTTCCTCCAACAACTTTGGTATCCTCAAAGGTACTTTTGGTCATTAAGGTTAGGTTAGCATATAGTTCTAACTTGTACTTATCTCCCACAAACTTACCAAAATCAACCGATGCCATTGTTTCAAGTCCTTGATAAAGTGCTGAATTAGCATTCTTATAGGTTATTGTATCAGTTATTGAATAATCATCAACAATTCTATCGGTATGGTTTGTATTGAAAAAAGTAATATCAAAATTTAGAACCTTATTCGTAGAAGTAAATCCTAACCCGAAATCCATTGTTAAAGATGATTCTGGCTTTAAGTCAGGATTCCCTTTGTAATTAACAGTCCATCCAAAATAGGAAGGACTATAACTACCTGCTACCTTAAAAGCATCGGGCACAGAAAATGCTTTGCCAATGCTTCCGTGAACTTTTAGATTAAATGGAAAAGTGTACTGAATACCAGCAGAAGGGTTGAAAGCATTATAGTTACTTTTAGTTTTTTTTGAATTTAACAATTCGTTCTTCTCAACTAAAAAATGAATTCTATCGAACCTAGCACCTGCATTTATAAGTAATCCTCCAAAGGTGTATGTTGCTTGAGTAAAAACAGCATACTTAGCAATTTGGTTATCGGGCTGATAAGGGTTTGTTCCAGTTATAGAGGAAACTATCTTTTCGAATCGTTCAGAATCATAATTTTTTACATCCAAATCAATTCCTGAAAGTATTTTAAGTGAACTAACCTCAAAGTTATCAGACAACTTAAGTCCATACTCCTTGTTCCACGCACGCAGCGACACAAATCCAGTATCTGAATTATTATCGTAATCCTGATTTTTTTCCTGACTAAAATATGGAACAAGCATTAGGGTATTTTTTTCGGTTACACGCTTTACAGGCACGGTAATATTTAATCTATCAATATCTTTTTTAGTCTGACCATAAGTACCCCAATAATTACCCGGAACGCTAACATCGTAGGCAAAACTATAGATAGCATTTGCACCAACACTCCAAGCATTGTTTAACTGGTGTACCAACGCTGCATTTAATTCGTTTGATTGATAAGTGGAGTTTTTCATTGCATCTCCATACGATGCAGAGTCGAGCATGACCTTTTCTTCACTATTCATTCTAAGCAAATTCCTACTACCAATCCTATAATTATTGTTTTGCTCGGTATGCGAGTAACCTAGCCTAAAGCTGGTTTTGGTACTTAAACTGGCACCAACATCACCGCTAAGTACCATTGAACCAAAACTTCCTGAGGAGATGGAAACCCTTCCTTCAGTTTCCATTGGAGCCGATTTGGTAATAACATTGATAACTCCTCCCATTGCATCGGAACCGTAGAGTGCAGAGTAAGGACCTTTCACAATTTCAATCCTATCGATGTTATCGGCACTAATACTAGCCAGATTGTAAGAACCTGAAGGAACTCCGTTGATAAGAATTAAAGTATAGCTGCGCGAGTGTGCGCTAGGCGAAAAACCGCGCATCCCAATTTTAGCCGATAATCCTGGGTACTGAACAATATCAATATTTGTTGTTCTTTTCAGAACCTCGGCAACGTTGTCCGATGGAATCGACTTAATCTTTGCACCACTAATAACCTCAACCTTTTGAGGTATATCCTTTAACTTGGTATTGGCTCTTGAAGTGGTAATCGTAACCTCCTCAATATTGACCTTTTTAATTGAATCGGAGGTTTGGCTGTAACCATTTAAGGCAAACAAAAACGAAAAACTAAACAGTAATAATTTACGCATCTTTTTAAAAAATTTATGGTTAAACACTACACCTAAAACCAGCAAGTGCAGCCCGTCAAACCTTTTCCAATAGCAATGCTAAAGCAGTATGACTCTGCAAATACAGATTTTAAATCAACCATAAACTTTCGGCAAACACCAAATTACTCCTAGGCTGTAATTGGACAATTGAAGTGGTGATTTCTCAATCAGTCACATCGCTTTTTATCCCGAAAGCTATGATACTAAAAACAACGAATCGGTAGGTCTTCTGGCTCGCCTTACTTTCTGAGGCCTTCCCATCCCGATAAATCGAAACAGTGGCGGAGGTATTCAGAAAGCCTATAAAGGCTTACAGCTGCGGGTACAGCTCCGGTTTTACACCGGATTCCCTTTTAATTCCTTAGTTGAAGAGTCAACCAATGGAAACCAAATTCAAAACAAAAGTAATACTTCTTTTAAATAATCCTTGTAAACCGATATCTTTTTAAAAACATAAAAATTGATAAAAACTCTCAGCCATGAATATCAATTTTTACTAACTTAAAGCTCTTAAAAAAATGAACCTATGCTTAAAAATAGATTTGTTCCAATTGTTACCAAATTATCGGTACTTACATCAATAATAATCCTGATAGTTCTGATAGTTACAGGCTTAATAAGTTACTCAAAACTATCTGAGTTCGGCTATAGGTTCAACGGCGAGCATACCAAAACCGTGGTAAATTTTGCATTACATGCAATTAACGGCGATTCACTTGAAGTAGTTATAAAAGAACGAAACGATTCATCGGCCTACGCTAACTATTTACGAACAGAGTTGATGAAGATTCGCGATATGGCTGAAATGAAATACCTGTACACATTCTTTTTCAACAATAATGGCAAGTATGAGTATGCCATTGAAGGTGGAGACAATAGCTCTGAGGATTATTCACAGTTTGGATCGGTTGCGGATTGGGACAAGAATGATGATTTGCCATATATCGAAAAAGCAATAAATACAAAACAAATTACCTACACGAAGATAACTTATAACAAAAACTATGGCTGGATGGTTACAAGTTTTGCTCCCATCATAAATTCAGATGGAAAAGTTATTGCATTGCTAGGTTGTGATATTGAGGCAGCTCATGTAGTAAAAGAAATAAAGAAGTACAGAACTTCTGTTATCATTACAGGTTTTTTGCTTTTGTTGGTATCAGTGTTACTTGTAGTTTACTTTATTTCACGCTCAGTAAAAGTTATTCAATCTATTACACAAATTACCACAAGATTATCTGAAGGAGAGCTCAATCTTCATGCTGAATGTAAAACAAATGATGAATTTGGTTTGCTTGCTAAATCGGTAAATAAAATGATAGAGCATTTGCAAAGTATTGTTTCTACCATTCATTCTAATTCCGATTTATTTGTAGCCGAAAGCACTGCTGTAAAAGGTATTTCAAATCAACTTGCCGAGGATGCCAATAAACAAGCAGCGGTTGCCGAGGAGGTTTCCTCATCAATGGAGCAAATAAAGTCGAACATCGAGAACAACTCGGGAAATGCTAAGCAAGCAGAACAAATTAGTACAAGCACAAACAAAACGTTGGGCGAGGTAGTTGATGCTACACGAACAAGTATTGACAGTATTAAGTTGATAAACCAGAAGATTGTCATAATAGAGGAGATATCTCGTCAAACCAATATTCTAGCCCTTAATGCAGCCATAGAAGCTGCTAGAGCGGGGGAATACGGTAGAGGATTTTCAGTTGTTGCTGCCGAGGTACGAAAACTTGCAGAGCGAAGTAGAATTGCGGCTAATGAGATTTCAGAAATATCGAATCGTAGCGTTGATCTATCGATGGAAGCAAGTCAGAAACTGGAGGAACTTGTACCTGAAATTGAGGAAACAGTTAGTATGATTAAAGAAATTGCCCATGTAAGTTTAGAGCAAAACTATGGCATAGACCAAATAAATACAGCGGTTGTACAGTTAAATGATATTACCCAGCATAATGCTCAAACTGCCGAAGAATTGTCCAGTGCGGCAAATCAACTTGCTGAGCAGTCCGATGAATTAAAGAAATCGATTGCGTTTTTCACAAATAACTAACGACAATTTATTGAAAGCAGAAAGCGCAACTTAAAAGTTGCGCTTTTCTATTATCGAATTTGAATCTTACTTCTTTTTCTTCTGAACTTCTTGCTGGCGTTTTGCCATTTGCTCTAATTTATCCTGCCACTTGGACTTCTTAACAGGCTTCTTTGCATTCTCATGCAACTTTGCAAGAATTGCTTGGTCATCTACAAACTGACGAATCATATAGGTCTGACCAATAGTAAATACGTTGGATAGGAAGTAGTAGTAACTTAAACCCGATGAGTAACCGTTGAACCAGAATAACATCATCAATGGCATCATATAGGTCATCATAAACTTCATACCAGGCATTTGAGCATTGGTATCGCCCATTTGGTCGGCATTCATTTTCGATGTTAAGAATAATGCAGCTGCCATTAAAAGGGTGAATAAACTAACGTGGTCGCCATACCAAGGTATCTCAAAAGGTAATCTTAAAATAGAATCGTATGCCGAAAGGTCATCTGCCCAAAGGAAACTCTCCTGACGCAACTCAAAAGACGCGGGAAAGAAACGGAACATTGCAATAAGTATTGGAAACTGAATAAGAATTGGAATACAACCACCCATTGGATTTACTCCTACTTTTTTGTAAAGTCCCATTACGGCTTGCTGTTTCTTCATTGCATCCTCTTTCTTAGGGTACTTTTGGTTTATCTCATCAACCTGAGGTTTTAAAACCCTCATCTTTGCTGAGCTTAAGTACGACTTATAGGTAAGAGGGAATAGAATAATCTTAATAAGAATGGTCAAAAGTAAAATTATCAATCCATAACTACCAATATACTTGCTTAAGAAATCGAAAACATTGATAACAAAGTACTTATTTATCCAACGAATAATATTACTTCCAAGAGGAACTACCTTTTCAAAATCCATCTCATATTTCTTGAGAGTTTTGTAATGGTTAGGTCCAAAATAGAAGTTAAAACCTATAGTCTCGTTATTCTCATTTTTAAATGGGATACCAATTCTCGATGTAAAACTACGAATATGTTCACCATCCTTTAACTCCGTAGATTTTAAATCGGCATTGGCAAAATGCTCTTTGGCAACAATAATTGATGAAAAAAACTGTTGCTTAAAGTCAATCCATTTTAGTTTAGTGGTAATTTCTTCCTTCGCTTCTTGTCCACGACCATTCATCTCTTCATATTCTTCATTCATGAAGTGATATGCAATGGTGGTGTACGTTTTCTCGTTATCGTATCCTTTTTCTAACTGACGAACATTAACATTCCAAAGCAAATCAATTGAACCCATTGTTCCGCCAATAGTATTTTTCATACCATTGAACTTAATGTCAAAACCTAGTAGGTAGCTATCATCTTTAATTGAGTAAACATAATCGATGTACGATGAATCGGCTGTCTGGAGTCTCATTGTCAAGCTGGTTGAATCGGCATTACCAGCAGTTAAAATTGAGTCCGTTACAAGCGGTGAAAAGTAAAGATTATTGGTTTGAATGTTGTTATTGTTGCCCCAGAACTGAAGGCCAAAGGTATTTTCGTCGCCCTCAAAAAGGACTAAAGGGCCGCCTGTATAGGTTTTAAAGTTTTTGAGTTCAACCGAGTAAATTCTACCACCAAGGGTTGAAACCTTAACCTTCATAAGGTTGTTCTCCAAAGTAACAAATCGTTTTTCGCCTTCAAGTGCTTGAGCAAAAGAGCCCATTTGTGCAACAACCTGTTTTTTCTGAACAGAATCGGCCATAACAGCCTGTTGCTTTTGTTCGGCCTCTGCTCGTTGCTGCTGAGTTGCTGCTTGAACAGTTGCTAACGAGTCAGCTTTACGCTGCATTGCTTCACGTTCTTCCTTCGATGGCTGAGTCATAATACCAAAGCCAATCATGATAACGAAAATCAGAACCAAGCCTAAAATTGTATTCCTATCCATTGTTTAAAATTTCTTTAATTTCTTTTCAAAAAAATTATATGGCAGTTTAAAAACTTTGCCACAGTCATCCCGAACTTGCTTCGGGATCTCCGAATATAGTATATATAAACAATGAGATTCTGAAATAAATTCAGAATGACTGCATTTTAAGCATTTAAACAGCTGCGCAAAGGTAATAAAATATCGTTTTTTATTTGTTAAAATTTAGAGCCGCTTTCACAAAATCTACAAAAAGTGGATGTGGCTTAAGAACTGTGCTGCTATACTCTGGGTGAAACTGCACTCCAACAAACCAATTATGCGATGGAATTTCCATAATCTCAACTAGGTTGGTATCTGGATTTATTCCTACTGGAGCCATACCAGCTTTTTCGAACTGCTCCAAGAAAAGGTTGTTGAACTCATACCTATGACGGTGACGTTCATGGATATCGGCCTTGTGGTATGCAGCAAATGCTTTTGTACTTTTCTTAACGTTGCAAGGATATGCACCTAACCTCATTGTTCCGCCCATATCGGTGATACCTTTTTGGGCCTCCATAAGGTCGATAACTGGGTAAGGCGTATTACGAACCATTTCGGTTGAATTTGCCTCAGTAAATCCTAATACGTTTCTGGCAAATTCAATAACAGCACACTGCATTCCAAGGCAGATACCAAAAAACGGTACGTTATTTTCGCGCGCATATTTTACTGCAAGTATTTTCCCCTCAATTCCTCGATGTCCAAATCCTGGTGCAACCAAAATCC
>JAEXVC010000033.1 GCA_023406715.1 Bacteroidota bacterium
CCACAGATCCATATCAGTATTGTTGGCATCCCAGTTCAGAACAACGCGAATATCTACTGGTAAATTTTTCAGGAATCGTTCATCGATTTTTTTTGTATCGACCTTTCCATTTGCCTCCTCAATAATTGCGTTTATTTCACCTAGCACTATGACCTCAATACCAGGGAAGCGGTTATCCCAGTTTTTCTCAACAATACAGTAAAGCATATCCACTGCTTTTTGGTATTCTTTATTGGCTGCATATGCTAATCCTAAATCCCTGTACGATTGTGGTTCTTCCGATCTTAACTTTAGCACATCCTCGAAAATACTGATGGCAGTATTTATTTCGCCAACCTGTTGGAGTTTGCGGGCTAATATTCGGAGTAGCTCATAGTTCTCTAGTTTTAGTTCTGCAACGTTCGAGAGAATTCTGATGGCTTCATCCTTTTTACCTTTTTCGAAGAAGTAATCAGCCACATCGAAATAGAACGAAGGTGTTTGTTGATAATCCTTCTTTAGCAGCAAGTACTTGGTATATAGATTTTTTGTGTCGATGTTCTTCAATTCTTTTAAATAGGGAACGTCTGGATCCCATTTGTTGACTTCAATGGTAGGTTGAGATTTTTTTAGCACTTCCATTTTATTTGCACTGATATCAGCCCTGTCTTCAGCAATCATAGAAAATAAAGGCTCTGATACTTCTTCTTCAACCTCCACTCCCGATACAACAGAATTGATTTGAACACTAGAGTCATTCCTGCTCACTCCATAAGCAGTAACCACAACTTCTTCTATATCATTAGTTTCTGGTTCGAGCGTTATGTCAATATTTGTAATGTTGGCAGCATCTATTTCTATTGTCTTAAACCCAATAAAACTAATTTGTAGAATAGCATTTACTGGACCTCTAAGTTCAAATTTTCCATCTACATTTGTTGAAGTACCAATACTTGTTCCTCTAACCACAACCGATACCCCGGGAATTGGCATTCCATCGTCAGAACTTACAACCGTGCCAGTAATTGTTTTTCTTTCAGTTGAGTACTGGCGCGATGGTAAGTTTGTCGATTGATTAACCATAATTGGTTTGGTTTGATAATTAAAATCAGTATTCCACCATTCCACCTTTTTTTGGAACTGATACGCCACCTGGTCTATATGTAGTTTTGTAGTTTGTTTCTCCTCGTTTGTGCTATTTTCAACTATTTTGTTGTATTCGGCCAATAATTCTTGGGGTGGAATAATTTTGTACTGAGCATAGTCTTCAACTCTATCCAGTACAATTAGCGAGGTGTTATTGGTTACAACAGAGTACTTTTTACCGATTCTAGTAATTTCATCGGCATTTTTTATTGGATTAAAGTTTAGTTCGTTTAAATATTTCTGAGCCCACATTCTTTCCACTAGGCCTTTATCTTCAATGTTCTTTGAGTCGAGTTGAATTGTTTCTGTGTATACTATCTCATTGCCATACCCGAAATTTATTTTTAGGGTAGCGGCTTTCGACTTTAATTTTCCAACTAGCGAAAAATTATTGGTAAAATGGGTTGGAATGGATGGGTATATTTCAGAAAGTTCAGTATTGTCGAATTCAGCAGAGATGAACTGCATTTTTTGCTTCAGAATAAACTCCAAAGCCTGCTCAAGGCTTAGTATTTTTAAATTCAGGTAAACTCCGGCAGTTGCTGATGAAATAAACTGTAGGTACGAGTGTTCTGTGGTCTGGCTCGATGAAACTGTAATTACAGGAACCTTCGAAAGAGTTATTTCACCTTTCCCAAAGTTGCTTAAAGCATCGCTAACAAGTATTATTTCATCGCATTTGTACTTGTTAAAATCCAGTGTTCCAAGTTGTGTTCCTCCATCGTAGGTTAGGTTTTTGATATCGTTGAATAGTTCTTCTGATTTACCGTTCTGGATGCTATACTTTTTGTTGTCAACAATTGTGTTCGAGAACGCTATTAACTCCATGTCTAGGTTCTGAATTTTTGAGATGTATTTATCAATAAGTTTAAGTTCCGTTTCAATATCTCTACTTACCGATGATGTGGATACATCCCAGAACAATGCAATTTTCTTAGGCAGAACTTTTTCACGATCCTGCTTTGGCGGAAATACATTTATATAGAAATAGTTAACCTCATCTACATTCCCTTTATCAACCCAAGTGTTTTTGTTTATTTTTTGAAATGGGATTCTAAAGCCCAGCTGTTTATTGGGTAAATAGTTTTCCTTTTCAAAATCGGTAATGTAAGCATTCTGCCAGCGTTTAAACTCGATATTCTCAAGTTCATTATTATCAACCGAGGGGATTGTATCCTGATTAAGAACCTCTACGTGAATTTTAAAGTTAGAAACAGTTTCGGTATAATTCAGCGGTAACAAATATGTGTACCCGTTGGTCGAATGAATCAACTCGCTTTCGTACGAAATAAGCGCTGTTTTGTACCCTTTAGCAGGAATTGGGTAAACTCTTGCCTTGAAATTATTCCCTTTTGTTTTTTCGAGAAGGCCTGGATCAATGTTTTGTCTAACAACGGCTTCGAATACTTGTTGTCCCTTTTGTTTTTCAATAACTACGCCTTCGCGTAATTTTCCGTTAACATCCAATGCAAACCGTGATACTGTTTGTCCTTCGGCCAACGGAAAAACAAGCTCGCCTTCCAGTATTCTATCTGTGGAATTGTAGAAAGTCATCTCCATAGTTGTGGTTGCAATATTGCCAATGGTAACCACATCAATCTTTAACTTGTCGATTTTTAGGGTGCTTTCTTGCTCTTTAGAATCATTTTTTATTATTAATCTAGGAGATACAAATTCTTGTATTTGAGTTGTTTGGGCCTGTAAGGATGAATTTCCAAATACTATTGCCATGTGTAATAGTATTATTACAGTCAAATATCGTCTCATATTTTAAAGGTTTGGTATATAAAATTAACTCAATGAATGTAGTAAATATTATGATTCAAATGTTTTTTATTTAACAGCAAACTTTAAATATTGTATTATTTCGGATAATAAAAGCGCAGATTAATTCTCTGCGCTGGGTTTATTATTATTTGATGGGTATATAAAAACTATTTTTTCGATTTCTTTTTCTTTTTTCTCTCTCTGTTTTCAAACTCTTCCAAGTCATTGAGTAGTGATTTCCAATCGTGAGAGGATTCTTCCGAAACATCAACTGTAGCTTCGTACTCTCCTTCGGTAAAGTGCATTATAGATATTGGTTTGCTTAGGTATGTTTCAATTTCAGCGAGTATTTCTTTTTCCTCCGTACTACAAAAGGATACAGCTTTGCCTTTTTGATTACCACGACCTGTGCGACCCACACGATGTACATAGTTTTCTGAGACTTCAGGTAAATCGTAGTTTATAACAAATTCAACATTAGGAATGTCAACCCCACGTGCACTAACATCGGTGGCAATGAGAACTCGGTTCTTTCCCGATTTAAAATTGTCCATAATAGAAGAGCGTTCTTTCTGGTCCTTTCCGCTATGAATAGTTTGGCTCGAAATATTGACTCTTTCTAGCGCTTTAAGTACTCTTTCGGCTCTGACCTTTGTACGAACAAATACTAGTATTTTGCTATCAGGATTTTCGTTAATAAAACGTTCCAGGAAGAACCGTTTATCGTCCATTTCCACAAACGCAACCGAATGGTCAATATTTTTTGACACAGGGTCTTTAGGTGATATATGGATGCGAACGGCATGGCGAACTAAGCCGTAGGCTAAATCTTTGATGCGTTCATTAATGGTTGCCGAAAAGAATAACGTTTGTCGGTTTCTAGGGATTCTCCGAATTAGCTGTTCCATATCATTGATAAATCCAAGTTCAAGCATATGGTCGGCTTCGTCAATAATAAGAATTTCTACATTTTTGAACGATAAAAAACCTTGGCTAGCAAGGTCGAACATTCTTCCTGGGGTTGCAACTAAAACATCCGTTCCATTCTTAAGAAGTGATATTTGCTTGTCTTGTTCAACTCCTCCATAAACGCCAACAACATGAAGGCCTAATCCGGTGATGAGTTGTTTGAAAACATCGGATACTTGAATGGCCAATTCGTGAGTTGGAACCATCACTAAACATCGGGTTGAATATTGCTCCTTCTGAACTTTTCGGGTTGCAAGTAGTTGTATAACAGGAATTGCAAATGCTGCCGTTTTTCCTGTTCCTGTTTGTGCAATGGCCAAAACATCCTCACCTTTCAAGGTAGGAGGGATGGCCTTAAACTGTATATCGGTTGGTCTTTTAAACCCCAGCGTTTCCAAATTACGCTTTAGTGTAGGAATTAAATTGTACTGTTCAAACTTCATAAGTAGATGAGTATATTCCTTTTGCTAGAATAAAATTAGCCAATTGGAATTTGCTTTCAAACAGTATTCCTATTGCCGATGCAAAACTACTAAAAAGCACTAACCAATGCAAACTTAAAATTTAAGCGTATGTAACTGTAAAAGAATATTATTGCTTATTCTGTGTTGTAAGTTTGGCGTATTTACGCCATGAGTTCAATTCTGTTCCCTTCAATATCAAGAACTACACTTTCAAAGTAACCGTCTCCAGTTGTACGTGGTTCATTTATTATACGATGTCCGTTTTTCCTAAGTGTTTCGGTAAGCGTAATAACGGCATCTTTTGAGCCCAAATTAAATGCAATGTGGGTCAATCCTAAAAGTTCGTTTAAATAATTAGATTTTAGCACTGTTGTTTTGTGCATAAGTTCTATTCTTGTTCCATTCTCAAAACTAATAAAGTAGGATTCAAAATGCTTTAAAGAGTTAGTATATTTTTCATTGCTATGCCCATTAAAGTATTGTACGTAAAAATTTTTCATCAATTCTAAGTCCTTTGTCCAAATTGCAACGTGATCGATTCGCATAAGTTCTGTAAAATAGGGTTTACCAATAGTAAAGTTTATTCAAATTACTTATAAATAAGTTGAATTGAAAACTATCATATGATATTAAAGAAATAAATCTTATTTTCGCACTCTAAATATAAAGATTAACAGCAATTTAATGATAAAAAAAATAAATTACTTTATACTGTCTTTATTGATATTAGCCTGTGCACCCTCTAAGAAAAGAGTTTCATGTGTAGGATGCGATCCAGTTTCTGGAATTGAGATTGAAAGCTCCTCCAATAAAGAGTCTATCCAATTTATAGTTCGTAACAAATCGAACACTCAAATGTTTATTCATAACTATATGCAACTAAATATTGAGAGATTGGAGGAAGGTAAATGGGAGAAGGTTAGGATACTTAATTGTCCTTGTGGTGCACCATGTGCAAGACCTGCTGAGTTTATAGCGGTTGCTAAAGATGGAAACTTTACGTTTACCTGGGACAGAGTGGAGAGTTGGTGTGGAGAAAAGAATTCCTACGGTATTCCGGAATCGATGAAATTATCTGTAACTGCTGGGCGTTATCGTATAATGGTTATTTATAGTTTAGATGGTAGGGATACTAAGGTTTTTTATAAAGAATTCAATGTTTAATAAATAATAAATCCATGAAAAAGTTTAATTTTTTAGTAATACTGAGCCTTGTGCCAGTGCTTCTATTTTCTCAAAATTGGAGAGAAGCTTTTTATTCGAATTCCAACGATACAAAAAGCACAATAAATTTTTATGAGATACAGAAAGATTTCAATGAGTACTGGAAAGATTATGATATCAAGGGAGGCTACTATACAGTAGATGGACAAAAGAAAAAAGCAGTAGGCTGGAAACAATTTAAGCGTTGGGAGTGGTTCTGGGAAACTAGGATTGATTCTAAAACAGGAAAGTTTCCTACAGTTGACAAATTCTCCGTTTACAAAGAATTAAAGGCCAAAAAAACTAAAACCGATAATTCAAATTGGCAAAGTATGGGACCAAATTCCTCTTACGGAGGATATGCGGGTATTGGTCGGATTAACTGCATTGCCTTTCATCCAACAGATAAAAGTACATTTTGGATTGGTGCTCCATCTGGTGGTTTATGGAAAACTACTGATGGAGGTTTAAACTGGACTGTTCTTACGGACAATCTCCCAGTTATAGGTGTAAGTGAGATATTTATCCCTAATGATTATGAAACATCCAAAACTATTTTCATTGCAACTGGCGATAGGGATGCAGGCGATAATTACTCCATAGGTGTGCTTAAATCAACAGATGATGGTCAAACATGGTCAACTACTGGTCTAACCTTCAATGTTGCTAGTCGTTATAGAATTACTAGGATGTTGGTACACCCAACTCAACAGAATATTATGTATGTTGCAACTAATGGTGGCATATATAAAACAATTAATGGAGGTACAGATTGGTCTATGGTTAAAAGTGGTACTTTCTTTGACATGGAATTTAAATCTGGAGGAGAAGATACTGTGCTTTATGCCGCTACTGCCGATTATAATGGTAGTCCGTTACTTTATAAAACAAAAGATGCTGGTGTTAATTGGAATGTTAAATATTCTTTTCCAACTGCAGCATATAGAGTAGAATTGGCTGTTGCAAAATCTAATTCTTCGGTGGTTTATGCCCTATCTTCAAAAACTAATGGAGGTATGGATGGTATTTATAAGTCTACAGATGGAGGTGAATCCTTCGCAAAAGTCTATGATGGCACAGTATCTGGTAAAAATCTTTTGAATTGGCATGCAAATAGTACTGATGCAACAGGACAGGGATGGTATGACTTAACCCTTTCAGTTTCTCCTACCAATGAAAATGAGGTTTATTTGGGGGGTATTAACTCTTGGAAATCTACAAATGGTGGAACTTCTTGGTTTATAATAAATCACTGGTATGGGAAGGACGGTATTCCCGCAGTACATGCTGATAAGCATTATATGGTTTTTCAAGATGGAACAACCTTTTTTGAAGCTAATGACGGTGGATTATATAAAACAACTAATGGTGGTTCTACTTGGACTGATTTGACCGATGGCATGGTTATTAGTCAAATGTATAAACTTAGTGCTTCTCAGACTGTAAAAGATAAAGTAATTACCGGATTACAGGATAATGGAAGCAAATTGGTTGAGTCTGGAACTTGGGAGGATGTTAAAGGGGGTGACGGAATGGAGTGTTTGATTGATTATCTTGATGCAAACATTCAGTATGCCACTTATGCCGAAGGGCAAATTGATAGAACATTAAATAATTGGCAATCTAGCGTTGATATTTCTGCAAATATTCCAGGAGGTCCAAGTGGTGCATGGGTTACACCTTATGTAATAGATCCAACGGATAATAAGGTTTTATATGTTGGATATGCTGATGTATGGAAAACAACCGATAGGGGCGATAGTTGGACAAAAATTTCGGCAGTTAATATGAGCGATAATATAAGGTCAATGGCTATTGCATCATCAAACAATCAGGTTTTATATATTGCAAGTTTGAACCAGTTATACAAAACAATTGATGGCGGTAAGAATTGGGTTAACTTAACACAAAAATTACCATCTACTGGCACTATTACATCAATCACTATTGATGATATGGATTACAATAAAATTTGGATAACCTTTGGAGAGTATAATTCTGATAGGATTTTTGAGTCTAATAATGCAGGAGATAATTGGACTAATATTTCATCTGGTTTACCATTAGTTCCTGTTAGTACAATTGTGAAAAATAAGTTGTCAAAAACACAGCAGTTGTATGCAGGAACAGATGTTGGTGTATTCATCAAGGAGGGAAATGCCGATTGGACTTTATTTAGTAATAATCTGCCATCGGTAGTTGTAAGTGAACTTGAAATACATTATGACAAAGGGAATCCTTCAAATAGCGTTCTATATGCTGCAACCTATGGCAGGGGATTGTGGAAGTCAAATTTAGCTCCATTTGAAATGCCGGAGATTGTTCTTAACCTTATTGAAGGTACCTATTATGTTTCAAATACAATTAAGGCCTCAGTTCAAGTATCATTTAATACGGTAGAGACATTCACTTCAAATACCTTTAGTGCATATTTGTCCGACGCAACAGGTGGATTTTCTAATCCCGTATTGATTGGTACGTTAGTTTCTGATACCGAAAAATCTATTAGTGCTCAAATCCCAGAGGGAACTGTGTCAAGCGATTTATATCGTATTAAGGTATTATCATCTAGTCCAACTCTAGAAAGTACAGTTAGCAATTCATTTAAAGTAGTTTTGGATAATAGTAAGCCTACAGTAAATGTGACTAGTACAATTACAGTTCCATCAACTAGTTCTAGAAATATTGAGGTTAGGTTTAAATTTAATGAGGCCGTTACAGGGTTTGAGCAATCGGATATAAATGTTACAAATGCTTCAATTTCTTCATTCGTTGTGACTTCGACCTCTGAATACAAAATATTTATTGCTCCAACTGCATCTGGAGCAGTTACCGTAACTGTTCCAGCGGATATAGCAACGGATTTGGTTGGCAATACAAATGTGGCATCCAACGTTTGGTCAATAAATTATTATCCAACAGGAGTTGACGATATATCTAGCTATGGAATAGGTGTTTATCCTAACCCAAGTAATGGTGTGATAAATATTAAATTTGATAAAAGTTTTAGCCTAGTGAAAGTTATTGTTATGGACGTGCTAGGCAAAGTTGTTCACAAAGAACAAGTTGTTGGTGAGGGTGTAAAGGGTATTGATTTATCTCACTTACCCAAGAATATATACTTGGTAAAACTTAATTTGGAAGGCAAAGAGGTTATTTCTAAAATTGTTATTGAGAAATAGCGTAATATTTTAATTTTTTAAATAGGGGCATCAGTAATTCACTGATGCCCCTATTTTGTTATGACTTTTTTTAGGAACTTACTTCGAAAAAACTATTTGACCAGATTGAACAAGCGTTCCATTTGCCGTGAATCTGTATAGATATGTGCCAAATCCGATTCGTTGGTTTGCATTATTTGTTCCATCCCATTTTACCGTATATTTTCCTGGTAAAATCTTTTTATTCAGCACGGTTTTTACTAGTTGTCCGTTAATGTTGTAAATCGATATATTTATATTTTCCTCTTTATTTATATTAAAATCTATTTTGATTTCATTGATAAATGGATTGGGATAAACATTAACCTTCTGATTATTTCCTTCAATAACATCAATTCCTGTCGGATAATTGAGTTTTGTTATACTTGTTGTAACTACACTTCCTGTAGGGATGCTAACACGCACATAGCAAGTAGCAGTTGTTTCTAAAACTAACACTTGCTCTAGTGTCCCATTAGTTACAGAGTATCCGTATTGACTTATGGGCATAATGAATTTAACCAAGCCGTTACTGAACGATTGGCTGTACTTATTGTTGATTGTTGCCGAAACAAAATCTAGTGAACCATTATTAGCAGTATTAAAGTTTATGGTAAGCATATCGCCATTGGAGTGTGTGCGAGTTGTACTTTGGGGTTGTAGAGTACCATTGTTTACACGTATAACACGAAAAGCCCTTTTTTCATCGCAAACCGCAGCAGTTGCAAGATTATATGGAGTGGTGGTTGTGCTACCTTGGTCGGAATGAATGTGTCCCCAAAGAGCCATATCAACCCCAAGGGCAGTTAGGTTTAGTTCCGATTTAAAATCGTAGTGGTAAAACAGCACCTTCTTTTTACTACCTGCAGCAGCAAGGTCGTTTTGTAGCCAAGTTATTTGCGATGGAATAAAACTTGTTGCGCCATACACATCATACATATAGCCATCGTAATTATCGTAAGCCTCTAAGCCTGTAAAGTGAATATTACCGTAATCGAAGCTGTAGTCGTGGGTGTAGAACTCTGCTCTGGTT
>JAEXVC010000044.1 GCA_023406715.1 Bacteroidota bacterium
CATTAACATCTGGCTCCTTAATTTCCTTCAAATCCTTACCTCCGTGATATTTCAACGCACGAATTGTAGCAACCAGAACAACAGCGCTAGGCCTTAATCCGGCATACTTACATTTTATATCGATAAACTTTTCTGCGCCCAAGTCGAAACCAAAGCCAGCCTCAGTTACAACATACTCGCTCAACGAAAGTCCCATTTTTGTTGCAAGAACCGAGTTTGTCCCTTGCGCAATATTGGCAAACGGTCCTCCGTGAATAATCGCAGGTGTACCCTCAATGGTTTGTACTAGATTTGGCATAATGGCATCGCGTAATAATGCAGCCATTGCGCCCTCGGCCTTTAAATCACGGGCATAAATCGGTTTTTTATCGTAGGTATAACCAATGAATATATTACCCAAACGACGTTTTAAATCCTCCATATCTTCGGCCAAGCAAAGTATAGCCATTACCTCCGATGCTGCGGTAATATCAAATCCAGTTTCGCGAGGTATACCGTGAGTTGTACCACCCAAACCAACAATCATATGCCGTAAAGAGCGGTCGTTCATATCCATTACCCTTTTCCAGTTCACGGTACGAGGATCGATACCTAACGACTTTTTCTTGCTCTGAATATTATTGTCGATAAGGGCTGCCAAAAGGTTATGAGCACGCTCAACAGCGTTAAAATCGCCAGTAAAGTGTAGGTTGATATCCTCCATTGGTAAAACCTGCGAGTATCCACCACCTGTTGCACCACCCTTTATACCGAAAACAGGACCTAGCGATGGTTCACGTAAAACCACAGTAGTTTGTTTTCCAATTCGGTTAAGACCCTGAGTTAATCCAATGGAAACAGTTGTTTTACCCTCACCTGCAGGTGTTGGCGAAATTGCCGAAACAAGAATCAACTTATTCTTCTCGTACTTTTGCTTGTTGATGTACTTTAGAGGAACTTTGGCTTTGTACTTACCGAAAGGAATAAGGTCTTCCCTATCAATTCCAAGTATATCGGCTATTTCACCGATAGGTTTCATCTTAATTTCGTGAGCAATTTCGATATCTGTTTTCATATGTTAAATGATTAAAAGGTTATTTCAATGAATAAAATATGTTCATATGTTAATGTAAAACAACATATGTAACAAGTTACATAAATTTTTGTTTACACTTACCTTTAATCGTATCTTTTAATTTTGATTATCTGCTATTTATCAGATGCGCTTTAAATAGGCTAAGGCTTGTAACGAGCCATATTAAGCACTTTCTGATAGTCTCGAATGCCCATCAAGTCCTCAAGAGTCATCTGCTCATTGCGCTGCATAAGTGATTCAACAATTCGGTAGCCAATCCAAACCGCAGCACGGCCAGGACTTTCCTGTGGAAATCCTGATGTAAAAGGAGCATCGTTAACAAACTTATTAATTTCAAGTGTGTTTGTGGTAAAAAGCAATTTGTTCTCAATAAGATGTGTCCACATATCGGCCTCGTTCTTCTCACACCATTTCAACTGCTCCTCGCTAAATCCGTGTATTAGATGCTCAGGCTCGTTGGGTAAAAGATGTCTTGCAATGTAGATTAACTCGCCCTCGTAAATCATGTTCGACAGCAAATTATCAACGGAATCGTTATAGGCGAATTCCCCGTAAAGCCAAGCTCTTACAATATCGGAGGGTATCTTCTCGGGTACCATTTTGATGGCCATATACCTAGGTATGCCCAATAATTTATACTGAGGTGTGTCGCTTCCCAAGTACCTATCGAGCCCAACTGCAACAACGTTTTCATCGATAGCCACCGATAAATTGTAACCCGAGATGTAGGAAATAACCGTTGGAATTTTTCTGGATGGAAAATGGTAGTTGTATCGCTTAAAAGCATCGGTTAAAGCAATGTTTAAATCATCGAAATTGGCAAACGTTGACTGAGCCTTACGGTAGGAGTTGTTTACCATAGTATCGGCAAGGAAACTTCGGAGAAACTGGTAGCACTGGGGATTCTCGGGCTTTCCTATTCGAATAATACCCTCAAAAAACAAATCGGCAAACTGTCCATACTTTTCCTTTAGAGCAGGAAGTTGTGCCTCAACGCTATCCAGATTTATGGAGAATAAATCCTTATCGAAACGCTGTACCTCAATATTGACAGCACTTTTTGATATGTCGATATCATCCAACCTATTCTTTTTGCAAGAAATTAGGGTTACTCCGAGTAGTATTAAAAATATTCCGTTTCTAAACATAGCGCTATCAGTTTTCAAACACTAGCAAATATAGTAAACCATGTTCGAAGAATAGAACAACTGGCCTATTTTCAACCAAAGAATAACAACTTTTAACACCCGCTCGCCTTGTTAATAACTTGTTAGCAAGCCAATAAATTTTGTGCAAAAACAGATTCGAATCCTTAAAGGAAAATAACTCCTCAATGCTACCTTTGCATCCTAATTTTACAGCAATGGCCGAAAAGCGAACATATAACAAGCAATACAAGCCCAAACCTATTGGAGCAGAACTAGGTAAAATTCCACCCCAGGCACTCGACTTGGAAGAAGCTGTACTTGGTGCAATAATGGTTGAAAAAGACGCTATTATTGCAGTAAGCGAGGTTTTAAAGCCAGAGTGTTTTTACAAGGAATCGCACCAGACTATTTTTAAAGCGATTCAGGATTTATCATCGCGACTTGAACCAATTGACCTACTAACCGTAAGCGAAGAACTCCGCAAAAAGGAGAAACTCGATGAAATTGGCGGCGCTCCATTCCTTGCACAACTAACCACAAAAGTTGGTTCGGCAGCTCACTTGGAGTATCACTCCAAAATTATTGCCCAAAAGTACATCCAACGTGAACTAATACGAGTTGCCACCGACATTCAGAATAAGTCGTTCGACGAGGATGTTGATGTTGATGAATTACTGGATTACTCTGAGATGGAACTATTTAAGGTTGCAGAGGGTAATATAAAAAGCGATACACAGCCAATCAGCAACATTGTGATGAAGGCCATCAAGCAGATTGAAGAGGCCGGTAAGCGCGAGGACGGTTTAAGCGGCGTTCCTTCTGGCTTTACCGATTTGGACAGGCTAACTTCTGGATGGCAGCGCTCCGACCTTATTATTGTTGCAGCTCGTCCATCAATGGGTAAAACGGCGTTCGTGCTCTCCATGGCTCGAAATATGGCGGTTGACCACAAGGTTCCTGTTGCGTTTTTCTCCCTTGAGATGTCGATTATTCAGTTGGTAAACCGTTTAATTGTTAGTGAATCAGGACTTTCCTCGGAGAAAATCCGCAACGGTAAAATCACCCAGGATGAATGGACTCAACTCACCGTAAAGATTAAAAACCTCTCCGAGGCTAAGATATTTATTGACGATACCCCTGCCCTATCAATCTTTGAATTTAGAGCAAAATGTAGAAGATTAAAGGCACAGCACAATATTGGAGTTGTGGTTATAGACTACCTTCAACTTATGACTGGCCCTGCGGAAACAAAAGGAAATCGTGAGCAAGAGGTAAGTACAATTTCTCGTTCGTTAAAAGCAATTGCAAAGGAATTGAATGTTCCAATTTTAGCACTATCGCAGCTAAACCGTTCGGTTGAGACGCGTGGTGGCAACAAACGTCCACAACTCTCGGACCTTCGCGAATCAGGAGCTATTGAGCAGGATGCCGACGTTGTAACATTCATCCACAGACCTGAATACTATGGATTGCTCGAGGATGAGGATGGTAACTCAACGCTAGGTGTTGCTGAAATTATTGTAGCCAAGCACCGTAACGGAGCAGTGGAAGATGTAAAACTTCGATTTCAAAAGGAAATGGCCCGCTTCTCGGACTTGGACGATACGGATTACTCAGGCATGCAACCAGCAGCATCGGCTTCGTTCACAGCATCGATGCCTGTTACCTATTCGTCAAAAATGAATGATGACTCATTTGGCGAGAGTGATTTCGATTTTCGCCCAAGCAAGGGAATAGATAATAGTAATATACCGTTCTAAGAAGAATTAAAGAATCGTCATAATATCGCGAAGCGATTGAACCTCGTAAGTTGCCTTAAACTTACGGGGTTTATTTTCGGGATTAAAGTAAATTTGGTCCATGCCAAATTTTTTAGCGCCTTCAACATCTTTTTCAAAATCGTCGCCAACCATTATGCTTTCCTCCTTCTTTGCATTTGCTTTCGATAGTGAATGTCCAAAAACACGGGGGTCGGGTTTATGATATCCTGCATCCTCCGATGTTACCACCCACTCAAAGTAATGCTCAATATGGCAGCGCTCTAATTTGGGGAATTGCACCTCGTTAAAACCATTACTAATGATATGCAACTTATATTTTTCGCTTAGATACTCAAGTAATTCTCTAGTGCCAGGTACCAGGGCTGTTTTCAAGGGCATTATCTTAAGATATTCCTCG
>JAEXVC010000048.1 GCA_023406715.1 Bacteroidota bacterium
GGCCAAAGCCAATGCTGAGCAAAACCTCAAAAACGCCAAGGAACTTTTTGAGAGTTATTTGCAGGGGGTGTTTGAGAAAAAGAGGGATAGTTGGGACGAGAAAACATTAGAAGAATTAGTTGACGAAAAATGCACCCTTTCTTATGGTATTGTTCAACCTGGAGAAGATTTTGAAAACGGTTTGCCAGTTATTAGACCAACTGACTTAACAAGTCGATACATAAAAGTAGATAGGCTAAAAAGAATAGACCCGAAATTGGCTGACGGTTACAAGAGAACTAAGCTAATTGGTGATGAATTGCTTTTGTGTGTTCGGGGAACGACTGGTGTAGTTTCAATTGCTACTCCAGAACTTAAAGATGCTAATGTTACGAGAGGCATTGTTCCTATTCGTTTCAACGAAAAGTTTATCAATCAAGAATTTGGATATTACTTGCTAATTTCAAATTATGTACAAAAGCAAATTAGAGAGAAAACATATGGTGCAGCTTTAATGCAAATCAACATTGGTGATTTAAGAAAAATATTAACAGCATATCCATCAATATATGAACAACAAGCCATCGTCCGCCAATTAGATGCCCTTCGAACCGAAACACTAAAGTTAGAAGCAATTTACCAACAGAAAATTAATAACTTAGAGGAGTTGAAAAAGAGCATATTGGATAAGGCGTTTAAGGGAGAACTTTAAAAATTGGGCACTATGAACGAACAGCAACTCATTGAATTAATTAATGAATTGGTTAAACAGCCTCACGAAAGCGAATGGGTGGAGTTTAAACTAAACTTTCATTCTGCAGAGGAGATTGGCGAAAGAATTTCAGCGCTTTCCAACGGAGCTTGCATCCAAAATAAACCCTTTGGGTACTTAGTTTTTGGCGTCGAGGATAATACACACGTAATAAAGGGAACAACATTTAAAGCCAAATCGCATAAAAAAGGGAACGAGGTACTTGAGCATTGGTTGGCAACACGGTTAAACCCAAGAATTGACTTTGTTATATATGAATTCGACTACGATCCTGAGCGTCATATCTCGCTTTTTGTTATCCCTGCTACAAAAAATCAACCAGTAGAATTCTTGCATCAAGCATATATTAGAGTTGCTAGTATCACACGTAATCTGAACGAGTTTCCTCAGAAACAAGCCAAGATTTGGAAAAAAGAAAGTGTCCCTTTTGAAAAGGAAATTGCAAAGGATAATCTTACAGCATCAGATATCTCAAAATTCCTAAGTACCGAAACTTACTTCGATTTACTTAATTTACCTAATCCTTCAACTCAACAAGCAGCTATTGATAAGTTTATAGATGAAGGTCTGGTTGTAAAAAGTAATGGTTATGCTATTACCAAGTTAGGGGCACTGCTTTTTGCCAAGAATCTCAAAGATTTTGAGAGTGTAGAGCGTAAATCTGTTAGAGTGATAGTTTACAAGGGTAAAAACAAAGTTGAAACAGAACGGGAGCAGATTGGAGTTAAAGGCTATGCCTTAGGTTTTGAAGGACTTGTTGATTGGATAAATAGTCAACTGCCAGCCAATGAGGAAATAGGAAAAGCACTAAGAAAAGAAACTAGGATGTATCCTGAGATTGCTATCAGGGAATTAGTTGCAAATGCATTAATTCATCAAGACCTTACAGAAAAAGGTTTTCCTATGATAGAAATTTTTACCGATAGAATTGAAATATCAAATTCTGGAACACCGCTTGTTACTCCCGAACGCTTTATTGACGCCTACATATCAAGGAATGAAAAAATGGCTGATTTAATGCGAAGAATGGGCTTCTGCGAGGAAAAAGGCAGTGGCCTTGATAAAGTTATTTTCTACAATGAGCTATTCCAACTTCCTCCTATTAATGTGATTGTTGCCGAAAATAGAACTAGAGTTACAATGTTCAGTTATAAAGCCCTAAACGACTTGGACAAAAAGGAGAAAATCAGGGCTTGCTATCAACACGCCTGCCTAAAGTATGTTTCAAACGAGAAAATGACAAATCAGTCATTAAGAGATAGATTTAAAATTAGTGATCAAAATGCAGCTATTGCATCAAGAATGATAAGAGATGCTTTGGAAGAAGGTGTAATAAAAGAGGACGATCCAGAGAGTAAGTCAAGAAAATATGCAAGTTATCTTCCATTCTGGGCTTAAATCTTATTTGATGATTATTAGACTGAAAATCCAATACATTACACAACTGGTTGATATCTAATATATTCTTATTTGATGGTTATTTGATAAATATCTTTTTATTATGAACGAAGCAGAAACCAGAGCAGAATTTATCGATCCCAAACTTAAAGAATGTGGTTGGGGTGTTGTGGAGGGGTCAAAAATCCTTCGTGAGTACCCAATTACAGAAGGGCGTATTCAAACAGGTGGTGTACGTGGCAAAAAACTCACTGCCGATTATGTTCTGGTTTACAAGGGAATTAAGTTGGCTGTAGTGGAAGCCAAAAGTAATGAACTTGAAGTTGGCGAGGGTGTTGCTCAGGCTAAACTATATGCAGAAAAACTGCATCTGGATAATACATTTGCTTGCAATGGTAAAGAAATTTATAGTATTTGCCTAAAAACAGGTATGGAAGGACTTGTAAATACTTTTCCTGCTCCTGAAGAACTCTGGAATAAAACATTTGAGGAACAAAACCAGTGGCGTGAAAAATTCGCCAGCATTCCTTTTGAGGATAAAAGTGGAACTTGGCAATTGCGGTACTATCAGGAGATAGCCATAAACAGAACCCTCGAAGCAGTTGCCCAAGATAAGCCAAGAATCCTTTTAACCTTGGCTACAGGTACAGGTAAAACAGCTATTGCCTTTCAAATATCGTGGAAACTATTTCAAACCCGCTGGAATCTGAAGCGTGATGGAAGCCGAAGACCTCGAATCCTATTCCTTGCCGATAGAAACATTTTGGCTGACCAAGCCTACAATGCTTTTTCTGCTTTCCCCGATGATGCATTGGTTCGCATCAAGCCAAACGAGATAAAGAAGAAAGGCATAGTACCTACTAATGGAAGTATCTTCTTTACTATTTTCCAGACCTTTATGAGTGGTACTGACAAGGAAGGGAAACCTGCACCCTACTTTGGCTCATATCCACCCGATTACTTCGACTTTATTGTAATAGACGAGTGCCACCGAGGAGGTGCAAACGATGAAAGCAATTGGCGTGACATACTTGAATACTTTTCCCCTGCAGTTCAACTGGGCTTAACAGCCACTCCAAAGCGCAGAGATAATGTTGATACTTACAAATACTTTGGCGAGCCAGTTTATATCTACTCACTTAAGGAAGGGATAAACGATGGTTACCTAACTCCTTTTAAGGTAAGGCGTATTAAAACCACCATCGATGATTATATCTACACCAGCGACGACCAGATTATTGAGGGTGAAATTGAGGAGGGCAAACTTTATGTCGAAACCGATTTTAACCGCATTATAGAGATAAAGGAACGTGAGGCCAAGCGTGTGAGGATATTTATGGATGAAATAAACCAAAAAGAGAAATCCATTGTATTTTGTGCTACGCAAGAACACGCTGCTGCAGTTCGTGATCTGGTCAATCAGTACAAAAAATCAAAGGACACAAACTATTGTGTTAGAGTAACCGCTAATGATGGAGAAATTGGGGAGCAGTTCTTAAGAGAGTTTCAGGATAACGAAAAGTTAATTCCAACAATACTAACCACCTCGCAAAAACTATCAACTGGCGTTGATGCTCGCAATATTCGCAATATCATTTTGATGCGCCCAATAAACTCGATGATTGAGTTTAAACAGATTGTAGGGCGTGGAACTCGTCTATTTGAAGGAAAAGAGTTTTTTACAATCTACGACTTTGTTGACGCATACCACCTCTTCTCTGATCCAGAATGGGATGGAGAGCCAGTTGCAGAAGAACCCTGCAGTAAGTGCGGTCAGAATCCTTGCGTATGCGAAAAGAAACCTTCAAAACCTTGCCCTATCTGTGGACAAATACCTTGTATTTGTGCTAAAGAGCCACCGCAGCCTTGCTATGTTTGTGGAGAAACTCCTTGTATTTGCAATAAAAAGAAAAAGGTTAAAGTGAAACTCAGAGATGGCAAAGAGCGAGAAATACAACATATGGTAGCAACCTCGTTTTGGAGTGCCGATGGCAAGCCAATCCCTGCAGAGGAGTTTTTGAGTAACCTATTTGGAGAGTTGCCGAATCTATTTAAAAGCGAAAGTGAGCTTAGGGCAATATGGGGCAATCCTATAACAAGGAAAACTCTACTAGAGAAACTCGATGAGGCTGGTTTTGGCAAAGCAGAACTATTAACGCTTCAACAGTTAATAGATGCTGAGAAAAGTGACATATTCGATGTGCTTGAGTATGTATTCAATAGCGATTTCAGACCAATTACACGAGAGGCAAGAGTTGCTGCAGCCCAAGCCACAATCTTTGCATTGCTTAACGAGAAGCAAAAAGAATTTATTGAATTCGTTCTTAGTAAATACATCGAAACAGGAGTCGAAGAACTTGACCAGGAGAAACTTCCAATACTACTGACCAACAAGTATCAATCATTAGAAGATGCTAAGGAAGTTCTTGGTGAGGTATCAAAAATTAGTGCCTTATTCATTGAGTTTCAAAAGTACTTGTATCAAGAGGGAGTGGCGTAATGTCTATAATTAATTATCTTGAACCTGATAGCAGGTGGTCTTTATGGCATTGTAAAACACATGAAGAATTTATTAATAGATTTTTAGTTAAAGGTAAATTCCATAAAGATGTTCCAGAGAGTGTTGTAAAAGCATATGATGTAGTTGAGCGCATTATTGCATATAGTTTTTTTTATTATCCTCTTTTTGATGAAGCCATTGCTAAGACAACAAGAATTTTTGAGACGGCAGTTAAAATTAGATGTGAGCAACTTGGAATAAAATTTTCTACTAAAGGGCATATTCCATTACAACAATATATTAACAAGCTAAAACCACATTATCCCACTTTGTCAGAGGAATGGGATAGGATTAAAGTTTTAAGAAATAATCTAGCTCATATAGATGCGCATATATACATGGGGCCAATTAATAGGTTTTATGCATTTCAACATCTAATTAATAATTTGAATAGGATATTTATTACAGAGGAATACGCTCAGGTACAAAATAAACATACCGAAAATATTTCAAAAGAAACAGAACCGTACTCTAATGGTGTTTTTGTTCTTGAATGCGATAACAAAAGATTTTTAATAAACGGTGCAAAACCATATAAGATGATTGTTAATGGTGATAAATCTTATAGTTATTGGATTTTCTCTCCAGTACTAAGAGAATTCTGTAAATCGTTAAATGAATACAAAATAAATTATCCAATATGTAAATATCTTCTTAATGTAGAAATATTGGATAATTGTATTAAAGGGATTGATTTAAATAATCAACAGGAGATTACAATATCTATTACCAATAATCCTCTGAATATCCAGAGTGCCAAGAAGTTTATTGAGGATTTTTCAAACGCTGATTTATCTGTTCAAAAGCAGTTTGAATATGATACAAAAGACTTTATTACAAAAAATTATATCCAGTTTGAGTATGAGTATTTATGGTGTTAGTTTGTATTAATAAGTTAAATTGTAGATTGGGGCTGTAATTATCTATATTTCATCAACTTGACAACTTTTTAAATGTTATCAACAATTTAATTTTTTATATCCTTTATAGCGTAACTTTGTAAAATAATAAAGGTCAGGCTTATAAAGGTAAGTGAGCCTGACCCTAGACATGAAGTCTATGTTTCTTTGGAAGTGTAAATATAGTGCTTAAAGTCTTAAATGCAAAAAAATATTACTTACCTGCTACGAGTAAGCTACTCATAATTCATCACCCCATAATAACATTAGAAATGGGTAAAACAGAAAAAGGGAAGAAGATAGTACCTGTCAAACCTTATACAAAGGAACAAGGCGGTAAAACTATCAAGGTGCCAGGTCACAGACGATCAACACCTAATTAGTTACGAAGGGGAGCTATGCTCCCCTTTTTGTAAGCTGTAAAATCTGTTCAAGAAAGTTTAATAGATATAAATTCTAATCATAAGGTATCAATAGTAGATGCTATGATGCTTTTAATTAATTGACTTGTATAGTGATTTTATCTAACTTAGTATTTCATTAGCATTTCTGTTTGTCATTCTTTTAAATATCAATCACTTAATATTTTATTAATCAAAAATTTTAAATTATGGCACATCCAGAATTTCAAATTAAAACTGGCAAGGACAATCAGTTTTACTTTAATCTTACAGCAAAAAATGGTCAAACAATCCTGACTAGTGAAGGATATAAAACAAAAGATGGCTGTGAAAAAGGAGTAGATAGTGTTAAGAAAAATGCTCCTGATGATAAGAAGTATGAGCGCAAAGTAGCAAAAGATGGTCAACACTTCTTTGTTCTTAAAGCAGGAAATGGTGAGCCTATAGGCAAAAGTGAAATGTATAAAACGAAAGATTCAATGGAAAATGGAATTGAATCTGTTAAAAATAACGCCCCAATTGCAGGAATACATGTTCTTTAATAAGTCAGCCTTGATTGTTGTGGAAATAACTTCCACAAACTAATGGAAAATAATAGGTCAGAGAAATCTGACCTATTTCAATATAATAGGCTTTACAATCTACTCAGAAAAGATGAGTAGATAGAAAAGCCTAGCCATAAGGTATCAAGAGCAGACTTCGTGCACTACATCTGCACTTGATGCTTTTTCTAACATTTTCATCCTGAACCGCAAAGGTAATCTCCGTTCCGCTTTTGTCAAGGGTAATACAGAGCGATGATATAGTTGTATATTTTTATGGTATCATCGCCCTTGACAAAATCTCCACTTCCGATTTTTGGTGCTTAACAGGATGAAAATGATCACCTGTATTCAATATGTTTTACTAATTTTGATATAAGAAACATTTAAGAGTGTTTGAGTTTGTTAATTGAATTGACATTCAATAATATAAAGCCATAATGACAAGTATTAATCCAGATTCGGACTATACAAGGGAGATTGAGTTTACTTATAAAGATGAAAGATACTCCGTTCGTGATAATGGAGCGATATTAAGGCATCCTCGTATTGGTAAGCGATTACGTTCAGCAGATAATCAATGGACTTTTGGTATTACAAATGACAGAACTGGTTATATGGAAATTGCCTCTGTTCGAGTTCATAGAATAGTAGCATTTGCATTTCTTGGAGAGCCACCAACTAAAGAATATGTTGTTGATCATATAGACACTAACAAACGGAATAACCGACCAGAAAACCTTAGATGGGTTACTAAGTTGGAAAACGTTTTACTTAATCCAATCACAGCAAAACGTATTGCTATGATTTGTGGTAGCGTAGAAGCGTTTCTTTCCGACCCTTCAAAATTTCGAGATAAATTTCCAGAACCAAACTACCAATGGATGTGCACTGTCAGCAAAAGTGATGCAGAAATAAGTTTAGAAAGGATGACAGCGTGGGCAATGAGTGATAAACCACATTCTGGTGGTTCTTTGAGTGAATGGATTTTTAATCGAACAAACTCCCAAGATCAACAAGAGGACTATTTCACAGAAGTAGCATCAAAAACTACAAATGCAGTACAACGCAATTGGCTAATTCCATCAGAATTCCCATGTTGCCCTCAGAAATTTACTGGAGACGCGATTTTGGCATATGCGGAAACACTAAAAGAAGGTATAGTGTTTTGTCTCAACGACGTTTACACTTCTTTAATATTAAAGAGTGCTATTTCGGAAGATCGACAATCGCTCTATGTGATGACTGAATCAACTGAAGGAAACTGTGCTGTTAAGCCATGGGCTCTTGCTAAGATTACTTACGAAAATGGATTGTTTATACATACAAGCCTAAATAGTTACTTTTCCAAAGAAGGAGTAGAAAAACAATTTTGTCTAGCACAAGGTCTTGAGTGGTCTGGAGGTGATTCAATAGATGATTATTGTTAATAGATTTTTAACCTGTATTGTAAATACAATTTTTTTTTCGCTCTTGACGAAATCTTCACTTCCGATTTTTGGTGCTTAACAGGATGAAAGTGAGAGAATATGCACAAACTACAAATGGCCTGTGCATCAAATCATTTGTTTTTGTTTAGCATTTGAGTAATTTTATGATGCATAATGATTAGATTAATTGACTTTAAAAGCAGTTCCAGTTGATTACCTAAAAAGTATTAAGACTAAAAGGGTAATAAACAAAGTAGTTGGTTCCATTTATAAACCTACATTTGTTTAAGTAAAATTTAGAACACAAAAAAATAAGAAATTATGGAGTTATTATACCTTTGGATAGATAATGATAGAATGACAATAAAAAATCAATCATTTAACTTCTCTAATCATATTTTCTTTCATTTTGACAAACCTAATGATACACATGGTGAGTTAATATTAACAGAGAATCCAAACTATATCCCTTACTTTTTTGGGAACAGTTTACATTTGCTTAGAAACGATAGAGTAACTGAGTTTACTGGGGGGATTGTTAACGTAACTGGGATTATTGGTGAAAATGGTGTTGGTAAAACAAATTTGCTGAGTTTCATAATTGATTTACTTACAGATAAACTGCCAATTGGAGAAAAATTTGTTGTAGTTTTTAAAGACAATAAAAATAAATTAATAAAAATATATCATACACTTAAGAATTTCAAACTAACAACAACAGGTTTTGTTAGTGGGTTTGAAATATCAGATCCAGTAGAGCAAACATTATATGAATTTTTGGAATATAGTTATTTGAAAGAGCCTGAGGAGTTTGTTGGAAATATCGGTTTGATTTATTATAATCCAATTTTGGATTTAAGAAACTATCCACCCCTTATTTCCAATGAGAATAAAAAATATGTGGATGTGTCAACCAACGCATTAATAGAAAATGATGTCATAAGGAATGGTGATATTTATCCCGAAAAAGTCAACGAGTTAGAATTACATAAATATTCAAACATTAGGCGTCAGTTTGATATGGTAATCAATTCTGGCTTAGCGAACATAAGTGAAATCAATTTACCAGATGAAGTGAAAGTTCAATTTCATCGCAACTATTTTGACCCAGATGCTGGACAAAAAAATCTCACGTTTGAAAGCGAGGCTATTTTTAAACATCTTGACCAACTTGTTGTCGACGCTTGGCAAAAAGTAAACTCAACACTAAGTTCAATTGATAAACGACACGACAGAGATGAAAAAAACAGACCAAGATATCATGAATATTCAAAGAATCATGATTACCGAAAAGCACTTGCAGAAAAATTAAAAATAGAATTTAGTTATTCTTTCATACACAACTTTTTTCATAATCTAAGTAAGCATTACGATGAAGATATTGGTATTAAATTTGAAGAAATTCAAGGAAATTCATTTATTGAAAGAACAAAATATTT
The DNA here is from genome assembly GCA_023406715.1 of Bacteroidota bacterium. GTDB lineage: Bacteria > Bacteroidota > Bacteroidia > Bacteroidales > Tenuifilaceae > SB25. The sequence goes on from JAEXVC010000048.1 coordinate 9,421, forward strand.
TTTTGAAAATCAAAAATGGGATGGTAGAAATAATCAGTATGTACAAACAAAATCACTTTTTACATCTATAATTGATTTAATTGATGCTGTAGATTTTGATAAAAACTGGATTGAAGATGATGCGGATTCATTTATTACAGATATTACTGGTGGGGTTATTTCAATAAGTAATTATGAGCATTACATAAAGTCTATTCCTTCAGACAGTAAGATAAATTTCATTTCAACAAGCTGGCGGAATTTAAGTACAGGGGAAAATGCCTTAATGGATTTATATTCAAGATTATACTTCGCTAAAAATTATAAATTTAAAGAACAAATCGAGAAAAGAAATCGATACATGAAACTCCATCAAGAAGACTTAGAATCTTTTTCATTTATCTATATTTTAATTGATGAAGGTGAGGCTGGCTTTCACCCACAATGGCAAAGCGAGTATATATTTAATCTTACAAAATTTGTTCGAAATTTATTTCCCGAATATCAAGTTCAAATAATTTTAACATCTCACTCTCCTTTTGTTGTTTCTGACTTACCGAAAGAAAATTTAATTTTTCTTGAAAAAGAAAAAGGTCTTTGCAAGGTTGTTTCATTAAATGAAGAACAAACTTTTGCGGCAAACATACATTCATTATTTGCAAATCAATTTTTTATGAAAGAAGGAGTAATAGGTAAGTTTGCTAGAATAAAACTACAAGAAGAACTAAAACCACTTCTTGATGAGCCCCCAAAAAAGTTTGATGAGCAAAGATTGAAAAAGATAATTGCATTAATTGGCGAACCAGTTTTACAATCTAAACTCACGGAGATCCTTACCTCAAAAACAAAGAATTAAATGTTCAAATTAGAAAAAGGGAAAAATAAAAATCTACCGCAAATTGCTAATGAATTTTATTCAAAGTTGAATCCAGTCAAAAAAACTGGTTTACTAATGAAAGATTCATTAAAGAAAAGATTGCAAAAAAAAATTAGAAGGGAGAAAGACCCTAAAAAGTTAGTTTTTTATAAAAAACTTGCAGAGAAAAAATACAAAATTTTAGAAGAAATAATCACTGGAAGTCCAATTCATTTGGCAGATATACAAGAACAAATGGACGCAATGGTAAAGAAGAATTTAATCCCTGCATTTTCGCAAAACATTAAAGGCGTTATTTCTTCCACTCAATTTGGGTTAGAAGTGTTGAATCTTTTTGACTATAAATCTTGTAGAGGTAGCATTAAATTTATTTGGCTTGTTAATGAATTAGATGTTGTTGTTTGTCCTTATTGCAACGAATCCTATATGCACATTGTTAAGGTGTCTGACGATGAAAAAATATTGCATGAATTTGATCATTTTATTCCCAAAGTAATAGCACCATACTTATCACTTTCTTTTTATAACTTAATTCCATCGTGCCATATTTGTAATTCAAATTTAAAAAACACAACTGTTTTTAGACTAAATGATTATTCTCACCCATATGCTGACAATCTTCATTCATGCGTTAGATTTTCAACAGATAAGCCTATTGATGTAAACAACCCAAATTCTTTTGATGTAGCAGTCAACATAATCACTACGAACCCCGATGATATTCGTAAATCAACAAACAATGTTAGAATATTTTCAATTCAACAACGTTATAATAAATTCAAGAACGACATTATTAGATTTGAAAAACTGAGAGCCAATTATTCAGAAAGCAAAAAGCAAGAAATGTTGAATAATGGTCTTTTAGGACAAGTATTTACCGATAGAGCTGACTTAAATATAAATATTGCTATGACAATAGGAGTTCCTATAGATGAAACTGAAGCGATGAGAAAAGGAAAAGGTAAATTTGAATTGGACATAGCGAAAGAATTTAAAATAATTGACTAAATTGATTTAGAGAACACCTGTCTCCAATTGAATGTTTGTTTTGTTTGAACTGAAGATTTTTTTGGAAGTTCACCTCTTTTAGGTGTTTTATAATAGACGAATGAAATTATTGTTTCATTCCAATGAACATAAACAGCAAGGAGTGATTAAGCACGTAGGTCAAAAAATTCCTTCAAAATATAAAAAGATAAAACTATGTCAACTATAGCCGGATACATTGTAAGACTTAATAGAAATAGGTCAATTTCATTTCAAAATAGAAGTAGTGAAAGATTTGCAGAACCAGTACATGAGTTCTCTCATTCGAGAAATGTTCCTTTAGTTTGTTTCATTATCGATGAAGAAGGAAATATAACGCATATTGGACTTGGGAAAAGAGGCGTTCGAGCGGGAACAGATTTACGTAGGCTTAATATTTATGATATATATCAACTAGAAACCAGGATATTAGCATTATCAATTGTCGAATCTACTCCCCCAAAATTTAAGAAATACCTTAAAAAGATAATTGAAATTGGAGGATTAATGCCTACAAAAAGTTTTGAGGAATTTTTAAGCGTATTCATAAATGTAGCTAAAGAAACTGCTCCAATTCTTAATAAGTACTCTCGAGAAAGACGAATAAGGATTGAGCAACTATCTGAATTGGCAAAAAAAACTTTGGCACAACAGAAAGAGGCAGTCCTAACAGCAATGAATATTGCAGGGATAGATAAAGATGAAGTTCAAGGATGGGATTACACTACAAAAGAATCAAGTTCGTTTTTAGATGGAATTAAAAACTTGAAAATACGTGAAGACTCATTAATTATTAATGACTTAATAAATTTGCCAGGATTTGAATTAATGAGAACATCAAAGTTCTCATCCTCAGTTTTTGAGAATGACAGAACTCGCCTAACTGTTTTATTAGCAAACAGGTTCGCTCTAGAAGAACTTTTAGGTACTGATTTGATTTACTATAATGAAGATTTTAAATGTTTTGTAATGGTTCAGTATAAGGTAATGGAAAAAGAAAATGACAAATTTATTTTTCGTCTTCCTAATGAGCAGTTTAATGAAGAGATATCAAGAATGGACTCTTTCTTGAAAATTTTAAAAACAATTTCTGGATCGGAAAAAATAAATGATTATAGAATTAACAATGCACCTTTCTATATTAAAATATGTCCAAGGATTGAATTCCAGCCCGACAATGTTGGTTTAAGTTCTGGAATGTATATCCCCTTGGAATATTTAAAGTTATTACAAGTTGATGACTCTACATTGGGAAGTCGAGGAGGTAGGGCTATTACTTATGATAACATTGGAAGATATTTGGATAATACTGGTTTTAAGACGATTATAGAGGGTGGCTGGATTGGCACTAATTATAATCAGTCTCAGATTTTAGAGAAAATTATCAGAGAAATCCTTGAGAATGGTAGGACTGCCGTTTTTGCAATTAAAAAGAGATTAGAGAGAACTCAAGCATCTCTGCAGGAAGATATTGATCACGAAATAGATAACATATCAGATGATGAATTTGATATTGAAAAGTTACCATTTTAGTAAAGAAAGAAATATTATTTACAGTGCATAGTATGAAATATTTGAAGTTTAACAGTTAGAGAATCCTCTCTACAGTTTTTTTGATTACCGCCTTGTTCTGAAAACCCATCCATTTAATAATGCCAAGTTTTAAAAAATGGGTAACTAAGTAAGTCGTTTCTTAAGTTATTATTAAACCTAGCTATCATTAATAGTTAATTCTCGCGAACTAATCGGTTACCTTTAATAACATTAAACTTTAAACGCATAGAATTTACTGCAAATCACTAAAAGGATTCGATTCCCTCCAGCTCCACTAAGAGACTCCGACTGATAGATCTGTGTCTGGTGCGCTCCACAAAAACTAATTCCAATCAATACAAAACGCTCTAAAACGTATGTTCTTAACGCATTTTTGTTTTTGAACGACTAAAAATCGCAATAGATAGAAAAGCCTAGCCATAAGGTATCAAGAGTAGACTCCGTGAACTACATCTGCATTTGATGGTTTTGCTAACATTTTCATCCTGAGTCGTAAAGGTAATCTCCGTTCCGCTTTTGTCAAGGGTAATACAGAGCGATGATATAGTTGTATATTTTTATGGTATCATCGTCCTTGACAAAATTTCCACTTCCGATTTCTGGTGCTTAATAGGATGAAAATGATTGAATATATTCAAACAACTAATTGTCAGTATCAAATCATTTGTTTTTGTTTGACTTTTATTTACTTTTATATTGCATCTAAGGATTGATTGACATAATTTTTTAGTATTTTCATTTAAAAGAGACCTAAGGAGATAAAGTTAAAAAGGTTTATAGATAAGAAAGTTGGAGACAATTTTGAAATTTTACGATAATGAACAATGCAATAGTGTTTTATTGTGATATTTTAGGTTTTACGGATTTAGTTGATTTAGGAGATAATGCGGACAATACATTAATCCTTGAGAAACTTAAAAATGGAATTTCTGAAAGTTTAAGTGTTCTAAAATCAGTTGTCGGAGATCCGAAATTAAACTCATTAGACAAAGAATTTGATAGAATTAAATATAAAATATTTTCAGATAATTTATATTTTTCAATTGCCTACAAGGAAGATAATGAGTATAGTTTATCAAATTGCTTTTGGCTAACAGTCTTTTTAGCAAGAATATATCAAGTAATAATGGGTAAAAATCATTTTTTAATAAGAGGAGGAATTTCATATGGACAAGATTATTGTGACGATGAAATAATATTATCTGCTGCCCTTATAAAAGCTTATAATTTGGAAAGTAAGCGAGCAAAACATCCAAGAATTGTAATTGATGATGACCTAATCGATATGTTACTAAACAAGAAAATCAAAGATAATAAGTTAGTTGACGGGTTTGATAAATCAATTTTATATGATAGCTCAGGGATATATTTCTTAAATCCTGCAAATGTTATTGAGGAACATTATCATTCGTTGAAAAATAGAGATGATGTTATTTTATCTAGTAAAATATATTGGGCGGACTTATTAGAAACTATTTTAGACAATCTAATTGCACAAGAGCATCAAAATGAATCAAAAATTTTTGAAAAAAATCTGTGGTTATATAGATTATTGAATTGGCTTGCAGCAAGTGATGAGAATTATATTCAAAATGATAAATCAGAATTCAATTATCTTTATTCTGATCCGCGACTAAAAACAGCCACCAATACACAATATGGCCAATAAGGGTTTCAGTGGTATGCGAAGGTATGCAGTCCACTTCAACTTTATGTGTACTTTGATAGGAAATTGCAGCAATTCCTTGCTGGCCAGATTGTCAAACTTTAAAGATTTTCGTATATCTTTGATAAGTATTTTTTAAAGTTTTTAAGGGTGTGCTGTTAGATATTTTTTGCTGCTGAGAAAAAAAGTGCTAATTGGTGTCCAAAGTATTCCATGTATCATCCATTACCTGACTTTTAAAAGCATCTGTAATCTTTAGATACTTTTTTAAATCTTTTTCTTTTTTTGGAGCACCCATATCTTGTAATGCTTTAAGGTTAACTCCAAGCATAATGCTGTTTGTGATAAACGTTTTCCTTGCAGTGTGAAAGGTTATGGCATCATAAAGCGGAATGGCTTTTTCAGTTGATTCACTTCCTATAACTGTTTTTTTTATCACCAGCCTATTAAAACCTGTTTTTTCTGGTTGTTCGGATGCAATTAGTTTGCAAGCTTCTTTAATATAATCATTTATGTTCTGAATAGATATTTTGGGAAGGGGAGATTCTTCAGCTCCATATTTTGTCAAAATTTCCAATGCAAACTTGTTAAGTGGGAGAGTTTTTACATACCCCGTTTTAACTTGCGTTTTTGTTAATAGTTTACCATTGATGTGCTCCCGTTTGAGTGAAATTACATCACTATACCTTAACCCTGTGAAACAAGCAAAGCAGTACAAATCTCTCACCTTTTCAAGCCTACTATTTTTAAAGTCATAGTTGAGAAGGGTAAATATTTCATCCATACTTAAAAATATCACTTCCTTTTCGGGTTCATCAACCCTTAGTTTGTCATAAATATTCCCACTGTAGTAACTCCGTTCTTCCGCCCAATGCAAAAAAGTTGCAAATACCCTTGTTATCTTAGCAAAATATCCAAGTTGTTTTTTCTCCGCAATAAAAGTAAAGTTCTTGAGTTTGTCTAAGAACTTTACATCAATATTATCCCAGGTTATTATGTATGATGTTTCTTTCTGAAATCTGATCAGAAAATTTTTTACAGTTGTGTATCCTTTAATTGTGCGTTCTGCTTTATCTGCTTTGTTTGATTCTATAAACTCTGAAAATACATCAAGGAAGGATGTCGATTTTAAGATGGCCTCTTCCTGTGGCTTAATCAGTAGATTGTTTAACTCAAATTCGCTTGGTTTTCTTTTCTCCTTGATAGTTTTATTGAAAAGTTCTTTTGCTTTATACTCTATTTCATCGACAAGTACATTAAACCTTACATTCTCTTCATACTCCTTTTCGGTTAAAGCAGTAAGTTTTAATCGCTGTGTCTTTTTGTTCCAGTCACGTTTCCTAACCTTCCCAAGCTTCATTCTATATGGTTTATACTCGCTTGTAATTTGTGCAAGGAGAGATACTTTCCCATTCTTATCTAATTTTTCTGATTTAAGATAGAATATAATATTTGCCATAATTATGTCATTTTTATCAAATTGGATAAATTTAAAAGTAGGTGCTAAATAGGTGCTAATAATTTATCTAATGTAGTAAAATGTGATATAAATTCCAAATTGATAAATTGTAAAATACAGAAAAACAAATAAATAAATATATATAAGTAAAATGGGGTATAATAGATTGAAGTCCCGCCCCGGGTACGGAGAGCCTCTGAGAAATCAGAGGCTTTTCTGTTTTTATGGGGCTAGTTCGATGCTAATTTTATAGTATAAACGGGTTGGGGATAAAATCAGGGATAAACTGTGCATCTTTTTATTTCCGTAAATTTTCCTTTTCTTTAAAAAAATTCTCCTTGCTATGACACAAAAGTTCATTCCATTTCAAGTGATGGAAGAGTTTATGGTGAAAGTTCTGGAAAAATCAGGTGTTCCCATTGCCGATGCCAAAATTATTACCGATGTTCTGATTCAAGCCGATAAGTTTGGGTTCGATTCTCATGGAGTTAATCGTTTAAAGCCAATTTATCTCGACCGGATCAAGGACGGCATTCTTAATCCTGTTACAAACTTCAAGGTTGTTAGGGAAGGTCCAACAACTGCTGTTATTGATGGACAGAATGGTATGGGGCACGTTATATCTACCAGTGCTATGAAAATGGCCGTTGAAAAAGCCAGGCAGTTTGGAATGGGTATGGTAGTTGTGCGCAATTCGAGCCACTATGGATTTGCTGGCTACTACTCATTAATGGCTGTTAAGGAGAATATGATTGGCATTACCGGAACCAATGCTCGCCCCTCAATTGCTCCGACTTTTGGTGTTGAGGGGATGCTTGGTACAAACCCGCTTACCTTTGGTATTCCAACCGACGAGGCTTTCCCATTTTTACTCGATTGTGCCACATCCATAACTCAGCGAGGAAAGGTTGAACTTTATGCCCGCGAAGGTAAAGAGATGTCCAAAGGATGGGTTATTGACGATAAAGGTGAAAGCAAAACTGATTCGGTTGCTGCCCTCGACGATTTTATTGCTGGTCGAGCAGCGCTCACTCCTCTGGGTGGTATTGGCGAGGAGTTGGGTGGCTATAAGGGTTATGGTTATGCCACTGTTGTTGAAATACTCTCATCGGCCCTTCAGCAAGGGAATTACATGAAGATGCTTCTGGGTTTTCAGGATGGCAAGAAAGTGCCGTATAATCTTGGTCACTTTTTTATTGCTATTGATATAAATGCGTTTGTTGAACCCGATGATTTTAAAAAGACCACTGGCGATATTCTACGTCAGCTAAGAGCCTCAAAGAAAATGCCCGGCCAGGATAGAATTTACACTGCAGGGGAAAAGGAATACGATACTTGGATTTATAGGAAAGATAAAGGCATCCCTTTTGGCGATGATCTATTGGCTGAGTTCAAGGGAATATGCAAGGATTACGCTTTGGATGAATTCCTGCACCATTTTGAGCGTTAATTTTCCATTCTTATAAGATGCGTCTCTTACTGAAAACACTCTGCAAAGAATGCTTTTAGAGGGTCTGTAACAGCTGTTTCGCCTGGTGCTCCAATGGCATTGTTGATACCCTCATGGTCATATTGACTTGCAGTGACCTGGCTAACCGACACGCCAACACTTTCAAGTTTTGTGATGAAATCATTGGCATAGCCAATACGTGTAGCAGTTCCACGCTTTGCAATAAAAAATTTGGGGTACGATGTGCCCGCGAATAAGTTGTTTATTGGCGATGCTTCAGCCCAATAGGTATTTGTTTCGCCAAACGCATTTAAGTAAATTTCGTTATTATCGTTACACTGCGCAACCACATCGTAACCTTCGGTATCGATACAGGCAACTCCTTTAAGTGTGTTTAGGTTTAGCCCCCTCGCAGGGAGGAATTGGCTGCTTGTACCTGTAAGGGCAATCAGTTGGGCTCCAGCACTGTGTCCCAGAAGTGCCATTTTTTGGTTATTACCGCCATAATTACCAATATTGTCGTAAATCCATTTTACAGCATCAGCAATATCGTTATTGTGTGTTGGATACTTTATTCTGTTTGGGTCGGTGCTATATGTCGATGGGCTCAATCGGTAATTCACACTAACCAGAATATAGTTTAGCGATGAGAATAAGTTTTGCTTATTTGTCATACTGTTAGCCTTATCGCCAATAGCAAACGCACCACCGTGAACATATATAACTACAGGTTTTTCAGCGTTCGATTCTCCAAAATGATAAATATCTAGGCTTAATAGATTTGCATTAACGCCATTTACTTGTTTGTATTGTACTGTGGTTTTCAGGTAGGAGGGGAGTACTGGCGAACTATCGCTTTTAGAGCAGTTAACCAAACTCATTATTACCAACATCGCTATAAACACTTGATAATTCTTTTTCATCTTTAAGTTTATTGGGATTCAAAACACAATTAAGAACAAGGGTTACTTATTATCTATTTTTTACTTAATCTATTTGCCATTCCTCCAAATACTATGCCGTGCAGTGGAAGTACTCCAAACCAGTATAAACGGCCTAGTAATCCCTTGGGGCGGAAGGTGGCCGTTTGAATAAGCTTATTGTCCTGAATCTTAAACTCCAACCAAGCTTCGCCTGGTAATTTCATTTCGGCAAAAAGGAGTAATCGCATTTCTGCTTTGTTAGCATAGAGTACGCGCCAAAAATCCAGAGTATCGCCTGCTTGTATGTTATTCATACTTGTTCTTCCTCTTCGTAAACCAACACCTCCAAAAACCTTATCAATAAAACCTCTCAACTTCCATAGCCAGTTGGCGTAATACCAGCCGGTATCACCTCCAATTCGCCAAATTTTTTCGATGCAAAAATCGGCATTATCCACCTCTCTTTTGCGGATATCCTTGTAACATCCGTACGTTGGGACTTTTATGTAGTCCGAAATTTTAAATTCGAGCCTTCCGCTTACTGTTGAGTCTTTCCAACTCGATACTATCTCATTATGCTCTATCTGGCTAAAAGCCTGTTCTATGGCCTCTTTATAGGAGAGCGGTTGAAGGTTTAGTATTTGGTTTATTTCCTGGTTTTTGGCAACCACCTCCACTTTCATACTATCCACCAACGAAACTGCAAGTTTGTATGATGTCGATGTAATAAAGTATAGCCAGTACGACGATAGCTTTGGGGTCATCACCGGTACGGTCCAGATATACCTTTTCAGCCCTCTAACCTGCGCAAATCCCATAAGCATCTGCTTATAGGTGAGTATTTCGTTGCCTGCAATATCGTAGCTTCGGTTGAATGTGGTTGGGTTGTTTAAAATACCCGTGAGGATTTTAACCACATCCGATATTCCTATGGGCTGACACTTTGTGTTTAACCATTTTGGAGCAACCATAACGGGAAGTTTCTCAACCAAATCGCGGATTATCTCGAACGAGGCACTGCCCGAGCCAATAATTATTCCTGCCCTAACTGTGGTTAGCGCGTATTTTCCCATGCCCAGCTCCAACTCCACATTCTTTCTGGAATTTAAATGCTTCGATAATGTTTGTGAGTTTACTATGCCACTAAGATAAATAACCTGTTTAACGTTGGTTTTGCTTAGCGCCTCTCTGAAATTTATGGCCGATATTCGCTCCAACTCATCGTAGTTTTTTGATGTAGACATGGAATGAACCAGGTAGTAGGCAAAATCTATATCCTGAGGGATGTTTTTGAGGGTCTCTTTTTGGGTTAAATCCACTTCAACAACCTCAATTCTATCTTTAACCGATTCCTCGGGGTGGAATTTGTTTTTATCCCTAACGCAGCAAACCACATTGTAGCCCATATCAACCAAAACAGGCAATAATCGCTTGCCAATGTAACCAGTTGCGCCAGTTAATAGTACCTTCATGGGCTTATCGGTTGTTTTGTATAAATTGTATGTATTAATAACACTTATACTAACCTAACTGTTTAGCGTATGTAAAAAGAAAATGTGCTACGCCCTTAAAATCTTATCCATTGCTTTTCCCTTAGCCAGTTCGTCAACCAGTTTATCGAGGTAGCGAATTTTACGCATAAGTTCATCCTCAACCTCTTCAACCCGGCAACCGCACACAACTCCAGTAATTTTAGTTGCATTTGGGTTAATTTGTGGTGCTTGGGCAAAAAAAGTTTCAAAATCTACCTTGTTGTTTATTTGCTGCTGCAAAGTTTGCTCGTTGTATCCCGTAAGCCAATAAATAACAGTATCCACCTCGGCCTTTGAACGTCCTTTCTTTTCGGCTTTTTGGATATACAACGGATATACACTTGCAAATGGCATTTTAAATACTCTTGTATTGCTCATTTTTGTTGAGGTTAAGTTATCTAATTACTATTGACTCCAGATTATCCAGTTTTGGTAAAACTAAATCTGTCACTAGGCTATGGTCGCTGGAGTATAAGCCCGATGTTATCAGAGAGTAAACGGTACTATTTTTCCTGATGATAAGGATAATGCCATTGGGTTCGTTGTTTTTAAGCCTTATGGCATAGTAGGTTTGCTCTCCTGGTAATGCAATTTCTTCAACCTCATTCAGCGTTAATCCTACTGCAGCATTTGTTGCTTTAAAAGTAGTTTTTGTTAAAAGGAAAACTTCCATTGCATCTTTAACCGATCTCTCCTTTTCAACTTTAATTGTGTAGAATAGGGGTACAAATTCTTCGGTTTCAATAAAGTCGTATGTGTAAGATAGTTCCGCCGACCCATCAATATATTTTACAACCTCCGTTTTTTCCTTTGTACCCGAAGTGTCTAAAGGAATTTCGTAAAATTCACTTACTTCTTTTACCGGTGTAATTATGGCATAGTCTCTGGAATTTACATCTTTACGACTTGTACACGATATAATTGTATTCAAAAAAATCAATCCTATTATTAAATGTTTTTTCATTGGTATTTTATTTAATTGTACTTTAGCCTTAATGCTATGATTTTCTGGGTTATGGAATGTAGCGTTTTATTTTTTTATCTTTTTCACTATTTCGCTTTCGAACCATTCTCTATCCTCATTGGTCTCAAAAGAATCGCTAGGGATGTATATAAATTGGCTTTTTGCAATAAATAGCAAATACGTTTTCCTAATCATTTCAACCTTTATAAAATGTTCGAGTTTTATTGGCGAATAGGTATCGGAATCAATAATACCAGTTATTTTTTCATTATCTATCTCGTAATGCCTTTCAAGCAACAACAGCTTATTATCCTTCGATACAACAAATCTCCAAAATTGAACCACCAATAAAATAGGGTAGATTATAACAAATACTAAATAGAATACTTCAAAAGAATCGTTTATTCCATCGAGCCCAAGTATTATGGCTAAAGCCCAAAGCCACACGTATAGCCACCAACGTTTTTTAATATACCTTAGAATCAGAATTAAAAATAGTTCCTTGGGTGTTAGCTGTACTCTTTTAGTTTTAATCATAGTAATTTGTGGGTATTTATTGTCAAACTATAGTTAAAGCATAGCGGTTGGTGGTTTATTGGGATTCAAAATTAACTCCCAGTAGCCACCATTTGTGATGCTGAAACTAAAGTAGTAATATTTTTTTGTCTGTAAATAGGGTTGGCGGTGGTAGGTGTTATTTTTTTAATGAATCCTGTTTATTCAGGAACTCTTTCATTAAAACTTCATCCACGTTATTTAAGTTGTCCTGTCGCTTTTCAAGTCTGATAATTTCCTCCTCTTTCTTTTTGTATTCCTCCCATAGTCGGGAATTTTCTTCTTTTAATCTATCCTTTTCGGATTTGCAGGATAAAAGTGTAATTCCGCAAAAAAATAAAACAAGGAAAAATTTCTTCATTTGTTCTTTATAGTTTTTGGAAACGTTGAGGGTATGCAACGTGCGGGTTTAAAAAGTAACTGGCACGGATACATATCCGCGCCAGCGAGTTAATTTGTGGTGCTTGGGCAAAAAAAGTTTCAAAATCTACCTTGTTGTTTATTTGCTGCTGCAAAGTTTGCTCGTTGTATCCCGTAAGCCAACAAATAACAGTATCCACCTCGGCCTTTGTACGGCCTTTCTTTTCGGCTTTTTGGATATACAACGGATACACAGTTGCAAATGGCATTTTAAATACTCTTGTATTGCTCATATTATCAGTGCAATTAATTCAATTTTAAAGAATAACTTTTCAAGAGGAGAGGTAAACCTTGCAAAAACTAAGTTAGCTATATTTTCTAAGATTTGGCTATTTGTTTAGCTATTCAGATATATAAAATTAAACTTGTGGTGTGGTGAGGGTGTAAGTGTGTATTAGGTTTAAAAAGGCAATGGCACGGATACATATCCGCGCCGGCGAGTCTTAGGTATATATAGCACCTCTTAAATGCTATATATACCATCAGTGGAAATTACCAATTCCACCACCAATCTTTTTGAGTTAAAATGGTACCATCATTGCATACACAAGTAATTGTACAAACTGTAATAATGCCATAGTTCTCAATTGTACTATAAGACTTGAATACACCACCATGAGAATATATATCCCCACCGGTAATTTCTTTTGCAAAAAGAGAACTTGTCGCTAAAACTAACACAAAAATTAAAACAACTTTTCTGAATTTCTTTAAAACTTTCATTTTGAAATAAATTAATTAATACCTACTCTTTATGCTTTTCGGTTTCCGCATTTTAATTGAATAAAATCTTGATATTTTAATATTCTTAGTTATCATATGTGATTTATTACCTCTAACGGTCGGCAGTTGATTGCGCTGGGTTTATTGGGTTTCAAAATTAAATCCCAGTAGCCAACATCTGTGATGCCGAAACTAAAGTAGTAATATTTTTTTGTCTGTAAATAGGGTTGAAGGTGGTAGGTGCTATTTTTTTAATGAATCCTGTTTATCCAGGAACTCTTTCATTAAAACTTCATCCACGTTATTTAAACTGTCCAGTCGTTTTTCAAGTCTGATAATTTCTTCCTCTTTCTTTCTGTATTCCTCCCATAATCGGGAATTTTCTTCTTTTAATCTGTCCTTTTCGGATTTGCAGGATAAGAGTGTAATTCCGCACAAAAATAAAACAAGGAAAAATTTCTTCATTTGATGATTCTTATAGTTTTTATTGTGAACGGTTTATGGTATGGTGTCGCGCGGGAGTTCAAAGCGATTTTCTATCAGTTTACAACGACTTTTTTACGAGCTACAAACCTTAGAGAACCTCTGAAACCCCATGCAATATAACATCTGTTAGCCATTGTGCATTATTAATAATTGTCAAATTTAACAGCAATTTCTAATTCCTCTTTTGTTAATTTCTCTAAAAAGTCAATTGCATTATTTACCAGATTATCAAAATCAGCAATAATTTTAGTTTGACTCCGATTTTCAAGTATGTTCTTTTTTTTCCAAAATCTCGCTTCATTCGTATCGTATGAGCAACATGCCCAGAAAATCCATTTACTTATTCTATCATTTTTAATCTCAGGGTAAATCTGAAACATGTAATCAAGTCCATGATTACTCCACCTTACAGTTCTTTCCTCAAATCCAGATGGCAAAAACATACTTTTGGAATTATCTTTGGTTATCTCTCCATTTAGTGATTTGGCTAATGTTTTAAGTTTGTTATCGAGGGACTTTAAACTCATGTTTCTTTAGTATCTTGCTTTTACAATCCAAATTGGTGCTCCAACTTAACTATTGAATTCTGAAAAGGTTGTTATGAAATAAATAGTTTGGTACTTTTTAACTTTCATCATCTTGATTTTCAGCATTCTGACTTTCAGTGTCTTGGCTTTCAGTATCTTGATTCTCGATTTCTTGGTTTTGTTGTGCTGACTCCTCTTTATATTCAGCATAATATGTTGTCATGCCAGCTTTCCCTGTTTCAAAATCAATCTTGACAACATGATGGTCGTGTTTTGATTTATCATCTTCTCTGAATTCAATCTGTTCTAAGCGTAAAACATTCTTATCTGTATCATTATCATGACCATATGACACCTTATCTTTTTTATCATCATCCTTGCTTTTGAACCAACCCATAGTTACCTCCTTTGTTTGTTATGGAATTTTTTGAAGTTAAAAAATATTTTTGAAATTATCTTAAAGTGAAGTTATCCTTTTAACTGTTCCGTGGTTACAACTGCTGGGGAGTTAACCGCCAACGGCGTCTTCCCACTTTAAAACCATACTAAATTACTAAAAACTTTCGTATCTGCATCATCAGCCCCAGTAGGCTAAACCACCTGTTACCGCCCGGTGTTCTTTGTTTTCTGTCATTTTCCCTTTCATTTTGCTACTTCGTTTCTGCCTGCCGTGCGTTTGGGCAGGCAAGCTCTTTGGCTGGTTTTGGTAGTGCGTTGGCATTTTGTGCGACCAGACAATGTGCTTGAATGCTAAGTGATGTGTAATATCTCAATCCCTGGTAATTTCATAAAACAACTAACATTCTTTTGCCATGTACCATTTTTAGTCATCTGGGACCTACTTGCCGTGAATGAGACTTTCTTTCTAGCTCTTGTTACTGCAACATAAAAGACACTTAATTCTTCTAAAAATGTAAATTCATTCTTCTTATCAATAATTAAATTACAATCTGTTTTGCAATTACACTTACCACACAAACCAAACCAATTTGGAAATAAATCTTGTTCCATATCAGGTAGTATTACATAATCCCATTCAAGCCCTTTAGCTGCATGTACTGTAGATATAACAATTTTAGTATCAAGAAATTCCATAAATTGTTTTAATCCATTATGTTCAAAAGTATCTTTTATAAGATTTATTCTATCTTCATCAGAAAGAAATGAGTAATCAATAAATAAGCGTTGCCAAAAAACATCTAATAATTCAAACAATGCTTGGATAATAGCTGAATCATCTTCTGAAAAAACTTCTTTAAGCCTTTCAAAATGAACTTTTCCGAGTTTTTTTGTTACTCTTTTCTTTGTCTTTATTAATTCAATAAATTCAAATAAGCATTTGCGATTGAAATTGATATATTTCGCATCATCGTCTGTAAAAAGTCCGTAAAAGAAAGGTATTTTATTAATTCTAAATGTTTCGATGATATAATCAACATTAATTCCTCTTTGCTTTACAAGGATAGATAATTTAGAATTTTTGTCATTCTGTAATGTTGCTAATGCTTTTTTAACAACTTCTAAAGCTTCTGTTTTTTGTTCATCATAAACCGAAAACTCGACTACTGATTTTAAAGAATTAGGATTAGCAAATGGGGTTATTGCATTTTGCCTAATAATTTTATCCAATTGAAGCATATTAGGGTTAGATGCAAAACGATAATTTTTTTCAAGTGAAATGACTTTTAGCTTATACTTTTCAGTAGCATGATTTAATAAATTAGGAATAGCTCCAATAAAACCATATATTCTTTGAAGTGAGTCTCCCAAAAATATAACATTTGTCTTTTCAACAATTAAATAGTGTAATAACCAGTAACTTAAAATATTAGTATCTTGAAACTCATCGACAAGTATGCTTGTATAATAATTTTGATAGAAAGTAAGAATGTTTGGATAATCTTTAAACAGCTTAATAGTTAATGTTATAATCGCATTAAAAGGTATTGCTTCTTTAGACAATAACTTTGAAATCACTATCTCATTATATCTATCAATTTTTTCACTTAATTCTTTTCCTTTGATATTTTTTACTGAAATATTAAACTCTGACAGTAATTCAGCATCAGGCAGTGATAAATTCTTAAATGTTTGCATTAATTTGCTTGTATCACTGTCATCAATGGACTGTAAGGAATCTAAATCTAACAAGCTTGAATGTAATTTTTGCCCATATTTTTTTAATACAGTTCTGCAAAATCCGTGGTAGTTTGAAATATATGATTTGTCTTTAATATTAATTTCTTTCCCTACACCTGCAAGAAGAACAGGAATATTACTACTTACATCTTTCTTTATCTTGTAAGCTGCGTTAACACTGAATGTTAATGCAAGTAATCTCTTTGGGGCTGGTATTTGATTGCTTGCAATCATATAGGCAATCCGACTTACCATTGTATGAGTTTTCCCATATCCTGCAGGTGCTTCAACAAGTATCCTTTTTTCAGGAGAAAATATAACATCAAGTTGTTTTTCATCGCCTTGATGTTTTTTATTGATGCGTGTTTTAATTATTTCAAGTTCGGAGCTTTCCATTAACACTTGTCTTTTGCTTGAACAATTAAATCTTTATATATCGAAGGAATTTCATCTATTTTAAGTTTCATACCAATTAGTCTTCCTAAAGGTTGTGATTTATTAATTGCAAACCATGTAGAATAATATGCTTTCAAAAGAGAATGATTTGTCTTTTCAATTTCTGATAATTTTAGATTGGTGTCTATTGCAGTTGTCAAATACCCATATTTTTTAAAAGCTCTTTTGTTTAATGCTTTAGCATCCAACTCACGTTCTGTCTTTCAAAGGGTCATATTCACATATTATCTCCTCTAAAACTGACTCTTTCCCTATATCGATTAGAAACATAAGTTCTGCTTCAAAATCGCGCTCATTTGTTTTTAAAAGGTTTGGAATTTCAGTAGGACTATTATCTCCGTCGCTGTCATTAATACCAATACATGGAATTCTAAATTTTTCGGCAATCTGCAAAAGTTGTGACACCGAATCACCTCCAGCTTGAATTACAGTCATTCCAAAATCGTCAAAATCAATGCTTAGTTTTTCACCAAAAAAAGGAAAACAACCATACTCAGAATCACCTTCAACAAAGATAGCACAACGAGCAAAAAAGGCTTCTTTAATAAATGGGAAATGAAGAAATAAATGCTTATTTAGTTGCTCGTTGAGTTCAAAATTACTACCCGAAATTATTTCTATTTTCTCTTCCTTTTTGAAAATCCGTACTATTTGCTTGTAATCATTTAATATAATACTTGGAGAGTGTGTTGCAATTATAATTTGCCCAATGAATTTATCAATGCCAAAGAGTTCTTTTACCAATAATGCAAAATCAACATTCTCATTGTTAATTACTCGATTTAAATATTTCACTAATGAACGTTGCATGTATGGGTGTAGATGAATTTCAGGTTCATCAAGACCTAATACTATTGAAATTGCCTTTTCGCCTGTTTCTTCATTTTCAAAAACGCCTCTTTCTCCACGCTGTTCTGTTATTGTTTGTAATTTATCAAGAATTGAAAGTGTAACCAATAATAGAAACTGCACACCATATCCACTCTTAGATAAAGTATCGCCCTTGCCGTCTTTTAATGATATTAGTTTAGGTATCAGATGTTCAATTTCATTTTCTATACTAGCTGAAACATCATAATCTTTAAAAGCTTTTATTTTAAAAAGTTTTGAGTTTAAGTCAGTTATTAATCCTTCTATTTCAGCTCCATTAATTAAATTTTCTGTTTTTAATTCTTTTTGGTTCAAGTAACTTTTAACAATATTTGTTAGAAATCGACCTACTCCTCGACCTTTGTCAAAATTAATTTCAGCTATTGGGTTTCTCAAAGAATCATAGTAAATAAAATTCAAGCATTTCATCAAAGATGCTGCTATATAGGTTTCTGTTTCTTTGTGATAAAACTCGAGATTGTCATCAGGTGTATTCTGCTTACAAACAATATTGATTTTTGAATAATCATCAAGGTCAAATAAGTCTTCAAAATGTCCAATTTCTTCGTTAGCTAATTGTAAACTTACATCAATTTTAATAGGCAAAGTTTTATTCGCAAAATCATCTATCCCAAATGCTCTGCGTGAAAATATAATATTTATCAAACTCAGAGTATTTGATTTTCCAAGATTATTTTCTCCAACAATAAAATTACAAGTTGGGTCGAAAGTAACTTGTACATTATTTAGATTCCTATAGTTCTCAATTGAGATATTAATGATTTTCATATACCTTTCCGTTTATGGTGTGTCGGCAGGAAAATAGCTTTTTTGCAAACTTTGGTAGTGTGTCGATTTGTGCGGTTTGCAAATGTGCTGTTTTGTGCGTTGGCTGTTCATTCTTTTTTTTCTTTATGTAGCAAATTGTCTGCTGTGTCGTTTTTAAGGCTTGTTGCCAACTTACTTATCCATATACCTTTATGCCTCTTTCTATTCGAAGCCGTTAATTCAATAAAACTATAAAAAGTATATCAATAAGTTTATCATTGCATTATAAAATTATACAATAGTTAAGCGTTTGCAAATTAATAGCTTAAATAAATATTCATTTGTTTAATGTTTGCCCTAGGAGGTTGAGAACATATTCCACTCTGCGTAGGCGGGAGCGTTCATGGCTACCCCCTCCTTGGCGCAGAATATGCAGGCGCTGGAGTTATCAAAAATCATACGGGCTTTCCATATGGCGTTGTTGCACGTGCTAAAGTTACCCAGATAAATACTTTTACTGTTTTTTTGCAGAAATGGGCAGCCCTCCTTATGTACTGCTCGGGTTCCCGTAAAGTTGGTTCGTTTTGTTAAATAGTAATCGGGCATTGTTTAGGTTTTTTGTTGGTTGCTTTTTGAAGTTTTATAGGAAGCGCTGCCAAATTGTTACCTATGTTTTGCCAAAAAAATATTAACAGGCTGAAAAACAATTAGATAAATTTATTACTTTTGCCTTAACAGCTGTTTAGTTTTTTTGCTTAAATGGTAGAGCTTTGTTGCTTAAAATTCTTTTGGATATACTTAATTTTAGTAAATTAAAATATTGAAAATCAGTTGTATAATAAAAATATTCAAAATGATAGGTAACTTATTCCCTCCGTTCGGAATGTAACTGTAAAAAAGAACCCATAACAGTTACAGCAATGAAAACTCAAAAACAAGCAAAAGGCTCAGTAAATACTTTAGACCAATTAAAGTCACAGTTTAACCATAGCCAAAAGTTAAACCTTGCCCAAATGAAATCTATTTGCGGTGGAGAGGGAGAGGATAATGGTGGCGGTAATATTATTATAATTCCAACTCCTCCATCAACACCTCCAACCAATAATCCTAAGTAAATATTGATTTAGGGCATCGACTCTAGTATCGAATTGCCCTTTTTTGTATCATTGCATTGTTCATTTTTGTACAATGCAAAAATCTTGGATATTCATACTTCTTATTTTCTTTGGCTTTTCTTTGAAGTCTCAGAATGACTATGTGGCAGGTCAGTATAAAAAGTTTTCTGCTTTTTATAATCAGGGCGATTTAATTAATGCAGAGCAAGTTCTATTGGAAGTACTAGAATGCAAGGATTCTATATCGCAGGTCTATATTGTTGCTACCTATAATAATTTAGGCGTTGTTAATAACCTACTGGGTCGATACGATAAAGCGTTGGCGTTTATAAACCAAGCAGAATCAGTCTTGGTTATTCAAGGAGAGTCGGTGGAACTTGCCGATGTATACATTAATAAGGCGAGAAACTATGGAATAATTAAGGAGTATGGTAAGGCAATAGATTTTCTCAACCAGGCATTAAAGTTTTATCAAGCACAACCTAAGCCAAGTAAAAATCTATACTATAAAATTTCTACTGGTTATTTAAACCTTGGCCTTACCTACTATGAAAAAGGCGAGTTCTCTGAAGCTTTGCGATTTCTTCATCAAAGTTGTAATTTAAAGGAGAAGTTTAAACTATCGGAAAAGGCTTTGGTTTACCTAAATCTTGCAAAGGTTTATGTTAAACTTACAGATAATGTAAATGCCGAGAAATTTTTTCTTAAAAGCATAGAGTCCTTTAACAGCGAGTTTGGCCCCGATTACTACCGGATAACCAGCGTGCTATTCGATTATGGTCTTTTTCTCCGTTCCACTGGGCGTAAGCAGGAGTCGCTTCAGGTTCATCAAAGGGCGCTGGAGGTTTGCCTTAAAAACTACGGGGCTAAGCATCCGTTTGTTTCGTTGGCCTACAAGTTGTTGGGCGATTACTATACCGAGGAAAAGGAATACCCTAAGGCGTTGGAATTTTACCAGAAGGCACTTGTTGCGGTTGTCCGCGATTTTAACGATACAAATATCTTCTCCAATCCAACCGTGGGTTCGGCAATTTTTAGCTATCGCCTGCTCGATAACCTAAAGGGTAAGGCTCAAGCTTTTGCTCTGTATAGTGAGCAACAGAAAAACGAGGGTAAAAGGTTGGAGTTTTTGCAGGGCGGTTACCAAACCATTAACTTGGCGCTAGAGGTTATTGAGAAAATCCGTAGCGAGTACCTCTCGGTGGAGAGCAAGCTGTATTTAGCACAAAACGAGAAGGATACCTACCTGTCGGCCATAGAAATTGCCAGCTTAATGCATGCCCTTACAGGCGACCAGAAGTACGTAGAGCGAATGTACGGTATATCCAGCTTAAGTAAGGCTCGGGTACTAACCGACGAGATTGCCGATAATGAGTTGCTCTACAGTAAAACCACTTCCGACACTATTCTTTTAAGGCGTAACGAACTACTATCGCAAATTTTTTCGTACAACAAGCTTATACAGGACGAATCCCAAAAAACCAAACCCGACTCACAGAAAATTGAACTTTGGAAGGATAAAATTTTCCAGTTAAACCGTGCAAGTGAGCAGAACTATGGGGATATAAGGAGCCTTTCAAGCCTATTCAATGAGCAGGTTATTAAAGCTAAACCGTTGGAGTTTTCGGAGATAAAACGCAAGCTAAGTTCAACCGAAACTATTGTGGAGTATTTTATTCCACATAGGTATAATAACGGTAAGCGCGATTTCTACATTTTTACACTCAATCGTAAGGGAATTAAGTATGCTAAGGTGCAGGTGGATTCGCTTTTTTCAAATAATGTAAGTGCTATAAAGCAAGCAGCGGTTAAGGCCGATTTTAGCCAATCCACCGATGTTTACAGTTCCTACATTAATGCGTTGGCATACATGTACCAGAATTTAGTTAGCCCCATAAAGGAGAACATTGCAGGAACCAGTTTGGTTATTATCCCCGACGAGGAGCTTTCCTATTTGCCCTTCGAGGCATTTATTAAGGAATTACCCCAAAGGAAAAGGTTTGGTTTCGATGGGTTAAAGTTTTTAATTTTTGATTACTCTATAGCCTATTCCTATTCTACATCTTTCTACTATTCTGGAGGTAAAAAGGGTACCAACAGGCTAAACTCTTTTATCCCCGACTACACAACGGCTTCGTTTGCTTCAAACTCGTTGGCAAACTTGCTGGGCGCAAAAACGGAGACTCGCGGAGCGAATAATTTCTTTGTTGGAACCGAGTACTCAGGGGGTAAGGCTACCGAGAGTGCATTTAAATCGACCTTGACCCAAAACTCAGTTTTGCACCTTGCAATGCATTCGGCCACCGATACGCTGGATTCAAAGTATTCATATTTGATTTTTGATAACAACCAGGATTCCCTTGACGACGGAAAGCTATACAACTACGAGATTAGTATGAATAGGGTGGAGTCGCCAATGGTTGTTCTTAGTGCCTGCAACACAGGCACAGGAACTTTGTACCATGGCGAGGGAATTATGAGTCTAGGAAGGAGTTTCTTCCTTGCAGGTGCATCGTCCGTTGTAAACACGCTTTGGGATGTTAACGATGAGGCCAGTTCGTTTATTATGGCCGAGTTCTACTGGAACTTATCAAAGGGAATAACCAAGGACGAAGCCATGCGATTGGCAAAGCTGAAATATCTGGAGAACTCAACCCCAACCTACTCAAATCCATACTTCTGGGCTTCGTACCAAGTGCTTGGCAATAAATTACCTATACAGGGAAACCCTTATCGTAATTTATGGTATGTAGCAATAGTTGTGGCTTCCGCTGCGATATTTTTAGTTTATATGCGTTACCGCAAGAGGTGGAGACATTAAAGAGTAGGAAACGTTTTTTCTACTTCTATTAGTCCAGCTTCTTAAGTATTTTGACAGCTTGGCTTTTGTAGTAGTTAGAGTTCTCTTTTAAGTCAGTAAAATAGCTTATCGATTTTAAAGTGTCTCCTGTTTTTAGGTAAGTTAACCCAAGATACCATTGTGCTTCGGTTGAGAAATCCCGGTTTTTCTTAACTACCTCGTCTAAAAGTTCTATGGCCTTACTGTAATTACCCAGCTCAATTTGCGATAGGCCCGCAAAGAAGTATGGAGCAACGTTGAATGTATCGGATTTCATCAATAGTTCAAATTCAATAGCAGCCAGTTCGTAGTTGCCCTGCCTGTAATTAACAATGGCTTGGTTGTAGTTGACTGTATTCTCGTCGTCGCTACGGGTAACGGAGGTAAATGCTTGGTATGGCTTATAGTTTGTTTCAAATAAATTTTGAGGACTAGACGGCGCAATAAAAGAACGCACAACGAAGAAAAGAGCAAGCGTAGCAGCGGCCGAAATGCTTATAGTCCTTGTTAAGGTTGTTTTATACCACGATATCTTTAGTTCGTTAGGTTTCTCTTGGGTTTTCTGAATAAGCGATTCCTGAACATATTGAGTTACCTCTTTGTGCTTAATGCTAGCAAAACCAGTTTGGCTATTATCCCAATCTTGAACCCAATCAGCGGTTATCTTGTCAACACCCTTCTCGTTAATTTCGCTTTCAATTTGGGCAATCTCCTTCTCCTCGTCAGTCATTAAAGCTTCGCTTATAAATGCTTTTATATCGCTATGCTTTGCCGACTCGTTGTTGTATTCAGCCACAAATTTTTTCGACTCGTTGTCTATGTCTTTAAGGTTGATATCTTCGTTCACATCTTCAATGTCGAGTTTTGCTCGCATTGCTTTATCTACTGAATTTAACAGGTTGAAATCAAACCTTAGGTCTTTATCTTTTGCTAGTTCATCCTCAAACTTCAACATTTCCGATTCGGAAAGGTTGCCGTCCTTATAGTCTATAACGTATTTAATAGAGTTGTTCATAAAGGAGTTTATAAGGGTTAAAGAAGGCTATTTTCAGTTCTTTTAATCATTTTAAAGTCTGGGTGGTTTTGAATTCTAGTAAGTAATACCTGCTGGCATTCGCATTTCTTTTTCTTTACGTAGCCGTAGGTAAGTCCTAATTTCTCGGCAATTTCCTTTGGCGAAAACTCTTGCCAGTAAAGTTTTAAGATTTGTTGACACCCGGGTTCCAGTGTTTCAAATACCTCAAGAATTATTTTTTGGTAAACCTCTTGGTCGTAGTCGTCAGGAATTTCCACAAAATCATCCTCCTGAAGTCGTCGGTTCAGATAGTTTGCAGCGGCTTCCTTCTTTTCGTGCAATTTAAGCCAAAGGTTCTTGCAAACGCTGAAAAGGTATGTTTTAAACTTACAGGTTAGAACAAAATCACCTTGGTCTATCTTTTCAATCATAATGATTAGTCCATCCTGAAATATATCTCTGGCCTCATCGGGTGTACCGCCCGCTTTATAAACCATAAGACGTACCATTGGAAGGTATCTATCAAAAAGATATCGGACAACCTCGTTTTGTCTTCTTTTTAGGCAATCTATTATTTCGCTGTCCGTGTATTCTTGCATGGGGAAACCTTAGGTGATTTTAACAAAAATATGTAATATCGGTCAAATGAAGCAAAAAAAACATCAAGAAAAAATCAATAATATGATATAAAACATTGAATGCCTGTTTTTTTGAAAAAAGTTCGTTTTTGGGGGTAACAATTCTTACTCAAAAAGTATTAAATAATATCATAAGTGTATTTAAGCCTTTTCTTGTTAAATGTGTACGTAAAATAAAAGGAAAAGTTCGTCGGATGTTTGTCTTAAATTTTAAATCGATAACATTTAATACTCTAAAGCCCTATGCCATTGCTATCGTTAGTTCAGGAATTGTTGAGCCAAAAAAAATCGGAATGTTCGGAAAGGTTGCCTTTAAATGGGTGCAGCAATATGATTAATGCAAAAATTCTTGTAGAAGATACGGTGGTGGATGTTGAAAGTGTTGCGTGTTCTGTAAAAGCCGAACTAAACCAACTCTTATCAGAGGAACATTACTATAAATTTCTTAACGATTATGAAAGTATACCCTTCGATATTGCTATTGAAATTGAACGCAAAGTTACTCCCCTAATAGTTGATAACCTAAAGCATTTAAATATATCCGATTTCAAAAAGGAAACCCTAGTGCGAAAATGTATGCGTCAGATTTTGGCCGAAAATTGATTAGCATAGAAAAAGAGGAAGAGGGAATGGGTTTACTGTAATGGGCAAAAGGTGAACAACAATAGTGTATTTAATGGTTTTTAGGGTTCCTATTCCCTCTTTGGTATATCCTCTTATTTCAAAGAAAAGAATAGGGAATAGGGTGGTGTTGATGTTGATTAAGGTACTAACATAGTTTTTCGGCTCTAAAAATTATGTGATACCCTATTCCCGGATTCTACAACTATATCCGAAACGATGCCGAATTGTTACCCCCTTTTTTTACTTTTTCTTGAAAAATTTTCTTATTGCCTGAAAATCAGCATTGAAAATTCAATCAAATAATTATTTAGACGAAAAAAAGGGCTTCGAATTTTCGAAGCCCTTTTTGTTTATGAATGCAAATTAGTCCCAGGTTATCTTAAACTCTGAAAGAGTATCGCCTTTTGTGAGTGATTTTGGTATATCTATCCTAATGTTTTTACAGCCCGATATTTCCAGCGCACGCTCCATCCATCCTGCAAACCTATACTCAATTACCTTATGTAGTTTAGGAAACTTAACCAGATGAAGGGTTACGCTTTTATCGGTTCTGCCAACAACAGTTATTTCCGAGGGTTCATAGTATGCCTGTAGCACACGTCCTGCTCTATCAATTATATGGGCAGGGGAACTCATCTTCACATAAATTTTATAAACACCATTTAGCGCAATATCCGCGCTGTATCGTCCGCACTGCCATGCTCCGTCCTTCTCGTTGCCAAATAGATGCATCGACATCAATGCTGTAGGGGTAATTATTGCGTCCTCAATTGGGTACCAATTTGGGGCTGCAACACCCTTCTGGAATATTGCCTTTGACTTTTCGGGAAGTTGGTTAAACCATCCACTATACTTATCGGAATGCTTATCTTTTATAAATTCTGGGATTGTTTTTACAGCGGTTCCTTTTACTTGCATATATTATTCGGTTTTAGGTTTATACAATATTAGCAATCCAAATCAGATATTGAATAAAAACGGCTTAAACTTTTATTAAATGTTTGTTCAATATGATAAATATACA
>JAEXVC010000051.1 GCA_023406715.1 Bacteroidota bacterium
GTTTAGTAGAATCGCCATTGGTTATTTCCACATCCAAATCGTGAAGTAGCCCAGCGATACCCCAAATATCCTTATCCTCGCCCAACTTCTCGGCTAAAGCCCTTAGAACAGCCTCCGATGCCAAGCAATGGGCAATCATTTTGGGATTCTTAATATGCTGATTAAGCAAATCGATATAAAAAGCGCGTTCCTGCATAGTGTTAAAATTGCGTTACAATGCTTCAAAAATAGTTATTTTTAGTTTAATCGGCATTTTTCTGCATTTCGTGTGGTTTATTCTTAACACTAATTAAGCGAA
This sequence comes from Bacteroidota bacterium, assembly GCA_023406715.1. GTDB lineage: Bacteria > Bacteroidota > Bacteroidia > Bacteroidales > Tenuifilaceae > SB25. The sequence continues at coordinate 299 of JAEXVC010000051.1, forward strand.
CTCGAATAAGCCAACCATAAACCGATGCAAACCTGTTATTGGTTGAAATCATCGGAATTAAAATACTGGCCGTAACAATGCTAATTAGTACCACCGCGTAAGTGAGGTCGCGCACCAATTCGCCCCCAATAATGCCTTGTTGCATTGGAATACCTGCAAGCACTGCCGCAGCCAAACCCTTTGGAACCATAGCTGCCATTATTGTTTTATCGAAAATTGGTAATGGCGATTTTATTGATGCACGCACAATTGGAATGCGTGATGCAAAAATTACAACCGAGAGTATCAACCCAAACATTAGCGCTGTAAAACTATCGAGTTGTATTGATAGACCAATGTAAACAAAGAAAAATGTTTTAAGTAGGAATACTATCTCAGAGAAAAACACCCGCTCAGTTTGGTTCAACGCAATTGGGTCGTGCGAAATATACTTTTTCAGGAACGAAAAGTTGAACTGTTCAATGTTAACCAAAGTAATTCCGAACAATAGAGCCGAAATAGCGCCGCTATAGCCCAATAACTCTGCAACACCATAAACAATAAACACAAAAGCCGGTGTGGTAAAAATTGAATTCTGAATGGTTCTAATCCTATTCAAAAGAATTGACCAGCCAATGGCCCCAGCAATACCCACAACAGCAGCTAGTATAAACGACGAAAGTATTTTACCAATTATTAATCCAACCTGCAAACTTCCGCTTTTGGTAGCCTCAATAAGCGCAAGCGCAAACACAATACAGAGCACATCGCTCAGGGCTGATTCCAAAACCAGAATAGTTCGGGATTCCTCCCTAAGTTTCAACTGGCGAACCATTGGAATTACAACTGCCGACGATGTTCCACCCAAAATTGCACCAAGAGTAAATGCAACCAGTAAATTTAAATTGAAAAAGAAATAGGCAATTAAACCCACCACAACTAGGGTTACAAAAAAGTTAATTAGAGTAAGAGCCATTGAACCCTTTATAGAACTTTTCAACTCCTGTAGATTCAACCCCAAACCGCCTTCGAACAAAATAATTACCAGAGTAATTGAGGTAAACATTGGGCCAGCCACACCAAAATCCTCAGCGTGAACAACGCCTAGTATTGGCCCAAACAGCAAACCTACAATCATCAGTAGCAACACATCGGGAATACCCTTTTTCTCGAATATTCCGGAGAACCAGTGCGAGAGGAATACTATTGCTCCTACAATAAGGATGGTTAATGCTGAGTTCATAATAATCACATTTTAATTCATCACTAAAAATAGCAATTAAAAATAACTAATCGTGGAAAATCAATGACATTAGTCAGGTTTAAAACTATTTAAAGGTGCTATAAAACCTAAAGAGTCTTGTTATAAATCATAAATATTCTGATTTCTCACCCCTAATTTTGCGGTAATGAATAAGCTTGTTTTCTACCTTATTAATAAAAGGAGTGTGAGATGTTGGAGTTCTACAAAAAACTTAAGTTTACCCATCGCCGAAGTATTGAGGCGTTGGTGTTTCTAGTTATCTTTTTTGGATTCTTTGGATACCTAGCCCATGTTATGGGCACTGCGAACCTGCTTAATTCCCTTATGCACACATCGTGGGATTTGCTTATGAACACTGTGTTTTTCATAATGGGAATTACAGTCCTTTCGGGAGCTTTGGGCAAATTGCTAATTGAGTTTGGGGTTGTAAGATTGATAGAGATTATTTTAGCACCACTGATGAAACCATTGTATAACCTTCCGGGAGTATCGGCAATTGGTGCTTTAATGACGTTCCTATCGGATAATCCTGCAATAATTAGTCTTGCTAAAGACCCTAACTTCAACAGATACTACAAACCTTACCAGCTAGTATCCTTAACCAACTTTAGCACGGCCTTTGGAATGGGGCTAATTGTAATATCATTTATGACGGGACTTGGCTATTTTGGCCCAGCCCTAGTTGGCTTAGCAGGAGCTTTTATAGGCTCAATTATATCGACCCGTTTGATGCAGAAATTCTCCCGTAAGCAACTTGCGGCAACTGAGAATCACGAAACCGGAGGCGATGAACAACAGATTTCGTTCCGTCGCGAAGGTAGCCTATTTATGCGTACATTAAACGCTATACTTGATGGAGGCAAAGCAGGTGTTGACCTTGGCTTAGCCATTATTCCTGGTGTTTTGGTAATCAGCACCATAATTATGACAGTATCGTTTGGGGCAAAAGACCCCGCGTTAGGTTATCAGGGTTTGGCATACGAGGGTGTGCCAATACTTCCAAAGATAAGCGGATACTTCAGCTGGCTATTTGAACCGATGTTCGGATTTCAGCATCCTGAGTTAATTGCATTTCCAGTAACCTCGCTAGGTGCTGTGGGTGCAGCACTATCGCTTATAAACCCATTTACGGCTCAAGGTTTTATAACAGGTAACGAGATTGCCGTTTTTACAGGAATGGGAATGTGCTGGAGCGGTTTCCTAAGCACCTATAGCGCTATGTTCGACACCTTAGGACACCGAAACTTAATATCCAAAGCCATACTAGCACAAACCATTGGGGGAATATCTGCGGGTATTATTGCGCACTGGCTGTATGTGCTGATATTTTAACTTTTAAATAATATGAATTTGCCCACTTTATCGGTAAGATAGAGTGGGCTTTCTTTTTTGTGGATACTCTAAAACTAAGTTTTATGCACTAAACCTGTTAATAAATAATCCATTAGAAATTTCCTGCAACACAGTTAATTTTATAGATTTAGGATTGTAAATTACTATTATCATTTGTGTCTTTAATTCTTTTGATATCAATAAATAAGTAATATGCAATACTAATTATTGAAAAAGTGAAACAAGGAAAAACTAAATCATTAGACTTCTTAATAAATAAGATTCAGACAAGACACCCTGAATTTGAAAGTATTCCAAAATTTTCTATTCTTCTTGGAGCAGGGTGTTCAAAAAGTTCAGGTATTCCAACAGGATGGGAAATTATTACTGCTTTAAAAAAACTTTGGTTTCTTGACAATCATCCTAAAGGAAATATTTATAAGATTGGAAATTATGAATTTACTGAAGATTTCTTTAAAGACAACATTGAATTGTTTGAGCAGAAAACTATTGAACAAGAACTACAACTTAAAGAATACATTCTCAACAATAAAGACAAGTTTTTAAAGACAATACCTCAAATTTTAAGAAACGGTAAGACTGATGACCAAGTATTCCAGGAGAATCTTGATAATATATTTAATGACCAATTATATGGATTCTGGTTTAACCAGTTTTCAGAAAGCCCAAGAGATAGACAAAAATTCATTGAATATTTAATTGATAAATCAGAACCCAAAGGAGCATATTTATTACTTACACATCTCATTGCAAGCGAAGTAACCCTTTTTTCCAACATTTTTACAACAAACTTTGATGACTTAATTAATGATTCTCTTGTAAAATACAGCAATAAGAAACCAAGAGTTTATGCACATAATGAGATTGCAAAATATATTAATGTTTACAGTACTAGACCTAATATTATAAAACTTCACGGTGATTTTTTATTTGAGAACATAAAAAATACAACTGATGAAACTAGCAGTCTTTGGGAAAATATGGAAGTTAAACTCGGAGAAGCATTAAACACATTAGATATTGTTATAGTAGGATATAGCGGTAGCGACATTTCAATAGTGCAAGCCCTCACCGCTTTAAAAAGAAAACACAATTTTGGTGTATTTTGGTGTAGTAGAGCCTATGAAAAACTTAATTGGCGAGTAAAAGCTTTTATAGAAGAGTTTGATAACTCATATTTCGTTGAAATAGATTCGTTTGAATATTTTATTTACAAATTGTACGAAAGTGTTCAAGACTCAATTAAACCTATAGATATTGTAGAATCTTCAAAGATAAAGCAGCAGGAGTTTGAAAAGTATATCGAACAATACAGTGAAGAACTTATTACAAGCACCGAATTAAATGATGAAGAAAAAGAAACTATAAAAGAATCTCTTGAAATTATTTTAGAGAGAAATAGTTTTTTTCAATTCAACGACATCAAGGATTATAATGAAAAAAAGGATTTTTTGAGTAAATTAAGAATTGATGGTATATCCAGAGTACTAAAGAATATATTTTCAAATATTAGTTGGGAAGAAGCAAAGTTTCTTTATGGTGAAATAGATAAAGACAATTTCTTCTTATCCAAAATTGAAAAAGCACCAATTCAGCATATTTCCAATGCATTAACAAACCTAAATACTGTTGATGGTGTAAGGACAAAAACTATTTTAGAAAGTGTTCCCAACGAACTATTCATAAAAAAATTAGAAACCTCTAAAGATGGTGATGCATATTCTGCATTAGGAGAATTAGGTTCAATTTCACCTGAGAAAATAGAATCAATAAAAAAAAATAGAAAAGTCGAATATAATTCTGAAGATATTGAAAAACTTGACTTACGAGCATTGGTTATAAAACTAAAAACAGTTTCGAAAGAATCTGCAACTAATATTATTCGAAATGAAGAATCCTCTATAATTGATAAATTATCAAAAGAGTCAATAAAGGAAGTTGCGTTTTTTTTGAGTAATTTAAGTGATTTATCAGAAAAAGCATCCAAACAACTTTTCATAAAGTTAACTGATGATTCATTAAAGAAAAGGATAGAGAAGGAAAATTTTAACCAAATTGGAATTGCAATAAATTTATTTACCAAACTTGACAAAAACAAAACATTTAAAATTTGCGAGACACTTGACTTTAATGAAATCACTAAAAAAACAGAAAAATTAAACCTTGCATCAATTCAAAACGGACTCAGAGAGATAAACGATTCCAACAATTATTTAGCTTTTCAACTTTACAATAGTTTATCAAATGATTTTCTAAAATCAAAATTTGAGCAAGCCGATTTAAAGTCAGTTGGAGAGGCTGCTAGCAACTTGATAAAAATTAATCGACAAAAAACACTTGAATTGATAAAACTTATACCTGATAACTTCTTTAATAATCTCATTATCAAATCAGACTTCACTTATCAGCAGTTTGCAACAACAATTGAAAAATTAACACAAATTGATTTTACAAGATTTTCAATTATAGTCAGAAACTCAGATACAGATTCCATTACTTCAAAAATATTAGCATCAATTAATAAAACGGGTCTACAAATATTTATTCATCACTTTCCCACTCTAGCGAATATTGACTGGAATATTACAAATAAGATAATTTCAGAAATTAGCACGGAATATTTGTATAATCTTTTAAGGTGGGAAAAACTTGATTTATATACAGTCAATTTGCCTTCACTGAAAATGGCACTTGACCACTGCAAAAAAATAGATGAATCAAAATTTATTGAAAATATAATTACTAAAAATAAATATAGGTTTGACAAATACAGAAAGCAAAACTATAAGAAACACTTATCATAAATAGGGTTTAACCCTCGCTGGTGCACGTTTATAACGCGTGCCTCTTTAGTAATCATCACAACTCTACTCCTTCCCCAAGGTCTCCAGCAAATGTTGCTTAATATTCATTAGCGTAGTGGAATCAACAGAGCGGTTCTCCACAGGAACATCAACCTTTACACGGGTTTCAATTTGAACGGGGGCTTGGCTTAGCACAATAATCTCGTTGCCCAGCAAAAGGGCTTCGTCAACATCGTGGGTTACGAATATAACGGTTCGCTTATCGGCCTTCCAAATCTTAGCGAAGGTTTTTATTAGGTTTAGTTTCAGTTTAATATCGAGACCTTTTAACGGCTCGTCCATCAGAATAATATCGGATTTGTATGCAAATGCTCGGGCAATGGAAACTCGCTGGCGCATTCCTCCGCTAAGCTTTGCTGGGTAGTAATTTGCAAAATTATCGAGTTCAACCAGCTTAATAAACTGGTCGACCAACGCTTTGCGCTCATCGGCATTAACATCATCGCCTAAAACAAACTCAATATTCTCCCTCACTGTTTTCCAAGGTAATAGGCGTGGTTCCTGGAATATGTAGGAAAGTACCTTTCCGTTGAATCCATCGAAAATACCGCTATCGGGCAACACTGTTTGTCCTATCATATTCAGCAGTGTGGTTTTACCACATCCCGATGGTCCAAGAATACAGGTTATTGTTCCCTCCTCGAAATTTATTGAGAAGTCGTTGTAGAGCGATATCTCCTCGTACTTTTTATTCAGTGACTTTATTTGTAGTACCATAGTTAAAACCTCCAAACAACAATTCGGTGCTCGCCCCAGCGAATAATTTTCTCGAATGCGTAGCTAATAACCACGGCAATAATTGTCCACGCAATAACCGCATCTACATTCAGAAACGTTTGTGCCGATTGCATTACCGTTCCAATACCGTAACGGGGTTGACTCAAAACTTCCCCTATTATTATTGCACGCCAACCAATACCCAACGCACTGGATGCTCCGCTAACAATAAATGGCATAATTGCAGGAATGTAAACCTCACGAACAATCTTACTATGATTAACGCGGTAGAAATTGGACATCTGTATCAACTCTGGGTCAACGCTCCGGATACCATCAATTACATTGGTGCAGATAAACGGGAACATAGTAAGGAATCCGATAAAAACAGGAACTAACCCCGGATTGAACCATATGAGTGCAAGCAGAATTAATGCAACAACAGGAATTGAGCGCACTGTAACGAGTATAGGCCGAAGGAATGCGTTGAAGTTTGGGCTAATACCCGCAATAATTCCAAGTAGAATTCCTAAAAAGCCCGATATTACAAATCCTACAACTCCACGGAGGATTGTTGTTCCCACAATAAACAGAAAATTACCATCGGCAAAAAGTTTGATGGTAGTAACCAGAGTTTTTTCGGGATGCGGAAGAATAAAATCGGAATTGAAGTGCCATGCTAAAATCTTCCACAAGACTAGCATAAACAGCACCCCGGCAAGGCTAAAAATCTGCTTCTTAGTAAATAAACTCTTCATCGGGTATTTTTCCTCCAACAATATCGGGATTCATTTGGTAGAAAACATTCAGATAATCGTTTATCTGATTTTTTATCTCTCTAGCGCGAACAAATTTAAGGTTTGAGCGAGGAATTGCTTGCAAAGCAATCTCACGGTTTGGCAACACCTCATATTTCACCATTAAATCGGCAGCGCTATCGGGGTTTTGATTCACCCAAACCGACGATTTTTCGTAACCATTGGCAATTTCGTCCACCAAAGCACTATTGTTTTTTGCCAAATCTTTACGTACCATAAATGCAGTAAATGCAATGGGACTACCCTGCTGTTTGCGCCACTCATCGTTAAAATCGAATATCAACCTAACATTACTGCGTTTCTGCAAAACCTGACTAGCCAATGGCTCTGACAACACGCCCAGTTCAACTTTGCCTGCGGCAACTGCGCTAGCCATATCGATATGCGTTGGGAAACTGTAATCAATAGTAACGTCGGTATCGGGGTTTACACCATTCTTAAGCAGCAAGTAGCGGAACATCACATCGGGAGTCATTCCCTTTGCCATAACGTGTATGCGCTTCCCCTTTAACTGCGACCATTGCGTAATAGTTGAATCGATTCCGAGCAACGACAGTGTACCCCAAACAGGAATTCCCACCAACTGGTAGTCCATACCTTTATTATATACTATTGCGGCCATTGTGGTGGGAAGTATGGCAAAATCGGCTGTTCCGTCGAGCATCATCTTCCGCACCTGTATTGGCTCATTCAGGATTATCACCTCAATTTTACTGTTGGTTGATGATTTTAAACTGTCAATCAGTTTAATCATTCCCATTGACGATGGGCCTTTAAGAGTGGCTATCCTATAGGTTATTTGTGAATTATCGTTATTTGTTGACGAATTGCAACTAACAATCAAAATTGCAATAGCAATCCAAAGCAGGTACGTTGTGCGCATGGCATAAGTTTTTACAAAACTACCTATAATTAATATCATGCAGTTTAAAATTGATTTAAAACATACTAAAATAAGGAAAATTTGAAACATCAACGCTTGTTCAATGCATTTTAAGTAAGTACATTTGTGGCATCAAAAACTGAGATTGAACAACATTAATCGAGGTTAAAAAAAACAACAAAGTATAATCTAATCCAAAGGTATTCTGATGGAAAAGAGAGTTGGAACCGCACTAATTCAAATTGAGAGCCGCGAAAACGTTCATATTTTGAACGATGTAATCTCGAAGCATTCACCAATTATTATTGCACGCCAAGGGCTACCCCGTAGTAATGGGCAAAGCATTATTTCTCTTGTTCTTGAAGGTACAACCGATGAGATTGGAGCACTTACCGGCCAACTAGGTCGGATTAAAGGCATTCAAGTAAAATCAGTACTTTTAAAGAACAATCTAAATGAGTAAAAAATTCGTTTTTGCTGCTCTTGGTGCAGCACTTCTTTCGCTTAATGTTTTTGGTCAGAACGTTGTATTTCAAGGAACAGTCATTGATTCTGAAACCAATCAAACCTTGGAGAGTGCTACTGTTTCAGCCACATCGGAAACTGGAACGTACAATACGTTGACCAACTTAAAGGGGCAATTCTCGGTATCACTTCCTAAAGGAAATTACAACCTTGCAATCAGCGTTTTAGGGTATAGTCCTATATCAAAGAATATCAATATTACCGATAACTCCAGCGAAACATTTACTCTTATACAACAACCAATTGCAATTGGCGAAATTGTTGTGTCGAGTATGCGGGTAAACAGGAAGATTAAAGAACTTCCAACGCCATTGGCAGTTGTGGAATCGCAGAGTATACAGAAACAATCGGCCATAACACTATCGAACGTGTTAGCCAATGAGCCCGGAATTGCGATGGGTAGCGATGGCGTTTGGGCTACAAACATCAACATTCGTGGATTAAGCGAGAATAGGCTGGTTACATTGATTGATGGTAACAGGGTTGAGACAGCTACCGATTTAACCGCATCGCTAAGTATGGTTGATGTAAATGATATTGATAGAATTGAGGTTGTTAAAGGAGCACAATCGTCGCTTTACGGGACTGGCGCAATGGGTGGAATTGTAAATATTTTCACCAAAGATGGATATTTTGGCGATAAATTTCACCTAGCAGGCAATGTGGTTTCAGGGTTTGCTTCTGCAAATAACAATTTCAACGAGCATATCGATATTAATGCTGGTTCAAAGAGTTGGTTTGCCCGTGTTGGTGGAACATTCAACACTGCCGATGATATTAGAACTCCCGATGGAATTTTACCAAACAGTCAGTTCTCTACCAACAATTTCTCAGCAAAAGTTGGAGTAAAACCGTTCCGTAACAACACACTTAAAATACAATACCAGCGTAATGGTTCTACTGATGTTGGCATTCCTGGTGGAAGTGCATTCCCTGGCCCAGCAACTGCAACTTATTCAAACATTTACCGACAGCTAATTGCTGCGAATTACGAAATAACCGATATCTCGGACAAACTACAATCCCTTAAATTCAGCTATTTCAACCAGTTTATTAAGCGCGATGTGGAGATGTACCCCAACACTGTAACAAACACAACCCTTCCGAATGGAAATACACAACGTCAAACACCTACACTCTTCACTCCTATTGGCGAGCATCAAACTCACGGCGCACAAATTCAAAGTAACTGGAGTTTAAGCGATAAAAACACATTAATTTTAGGGATTGATGCTTGGGCACGTTGGTTAAATACCGAGCGTAAAAAGAACATTACAGTTGAAATTTTCAACCCTTCCGGAACATTACTTGCTACAAATTACCTTGTGAGAGGTGAAACACCAATCCCAACATCTATGTTTGCCAGCGCTGGTTTGTTTGTACAGGATGAGGCCAAACTTATGGACGATAAACTGACGCTAATTCTAGGTGGACGAATTGATGGCGTTTATGTGAAAAATGATTCTGTTTACGATGTGGATTACTTAATCACCAATGGCGTAATCAACAACAAACCTGCAACTCAGCGTTTAGTTTTTGAGGAAGGAACAGAGAAAGGTATATCATGGAGCGCTAATGCTGGCGCAATTTACAGACTAGTTGATGATGTTGATTTATCGGCAAACTTCTCGCGCTCATTCAGAGCACCATCGCTTGAGGAGCGCTTTAAGTATATCGACCTTGGTAATTCTGTTCGTCTTGGCGACCCAGAACTTAAACCCGAAAGTGGATACTCTGCAGATTTTGGTTTGAAAGTTTGGAAACCCAAATTCAACCTACAGATTGGGGCATTTACAAACTGGCTATCGAATATGATTGTTGAAACTCCTGGAGAATTCACATATACACTTGCATCGGGTGTAACCAATACGGTTCCAGCATTAATCAACGCCAATGTTAGCAAGGCTTTTCTTTATGGAGTTGATTTTGGATTTCAGTACAACTTCCACAAAGGATTTGTGGTGTTTGGTTCTGGAGCTTACGTTCGTGGCGAAGATACAAGCACAGATACCAACCTGCCTCAAATTCCACCTATGAGTGGTCGTTTGGGATTACGCTACAGTTACCCAAAACTTGGTGCAATTGAATTTGCCGCTGTAGGCGCAAATAAACAGGATAAAGTTGCTACAGGCGAGGATGAAACTAGCGGATATGTACGTTACGATATGTCAGTCAACTCATCGAAAATCAACCTAGGGTTTGCCAAGATGCAATTATTTGCTGGAGTTGATAATATTACCGATAAGAAGTATACCAATCACCTTGCTACAAACCGTGGTAGTATAAGCGTTGAACCCGGACGGAATATTTTTGTGAGATTGAATATTGCGTTTTAAACAAAGAACCCCAGCAATGCTGGGGTTCTTTGTTTTTTTACGATTAATACTTATTATAACTCACCACCTCATTGGTAGTTTTGCGTTTCTTTTCACGAATCTCTTCGGTTTGAGGATAGCCAAGCGTGATAATTAGAGGGACACGTTTGGATTTTGGAATATCGAGTAGTTTCTTCACAGCCGATTCGTCGAACCAGCCCAGCATACAACTTCCTAATCCTTCGGTCTTTGCTGCAAGGCAAATATGCTCCGCCACAATTCCAATATCAATAAGCGGTAACGTTTTACCTTTCACTAAACTGCCAAACTTTGAATTGAAGTTGGCTCCCTCCATTACAATTGCTATGTGAACTGGCGCCTGCTTGGTAAAATGGTTTATACCTAAAACTTTGCTTGCAGCAGCATCGGCAAGTTTATTCTTTAACTCAGGCTCATCAACCACAACAAACTTCCAAGGTTGCGCATTGCAAGCCGAAGGTGCCACACGAGCAGCCTCCAAAATTCTACTTATTTTCTCGCGGCTTATTGGTTCAGGTAAATAACCCCTATCGCTCTGACGGTTGTTCACCAACCAGTAAAAATACTCGTTCAAATTAGGATTTGTAAACATCGGCCATTTGTTTTAAAACGTTGGATTCCACTGTTATTGTTCCTGATGATGATAGCGCAAGCATCACCATACTTTTTGCAACATCAACAGCATAAATTCCCTTATACTTGCGTAAAGGGCCAACAAATATAAAACCAAATACCTTATAAAAGAATACTCCTAACTTTTCGCCGAAACGAAATTCGTTTCTTTTTCCTAAAAGCAACGATGGGCGTACAATTCCGCAAAGTGTAAATCCATACTGTTTCACAGCCTCCTCCATTTGTCCCTTTGTGCGCAGGTAAAAATTCGACGATTCGGCATTAGCACCAATTGAACTCACCACCAATAAACGTTTTGCACCCGCAGCCTTTGCTCGTTGAGCAATTGTTTGCACCAACTCAAAGTCGACCTTCAGGAAAGCCTCCTTGCTGCCAGCTTTCTTCATTGTGGTTCCAATGCAAACATACACATCGTCAACATTAGCTGGTAGAGTGAAATCGGTGGTAAGTTCAACCGCACTAACCTTAACAGGCAAGTTACTTGCTGGTTTGCGCATATAGGCAAGAACCTTTATATAATTTTTATTCTCTGAAAGTAACTGAAGAAGTTGGTTTCCTATTAAACCTGTACTTCCAAAAACGGCGGCTACTCTTTCCATAATGTATAGGGTTAAAATAAAATTAATATTCAGCAATACTGATGTTAATTTAAAGTTTAAATCTAGTAAATTAAACTTAACACGAAAAAATCTAATCCACAACAAATAATTCGATAATAAGACGTTTTCAAACACCAGATCAATGTTTTACATCTGCAGTTCAAATCGTTACATCTTCAACATATTGAAACAATAAAATATAAGGTTGAACTTGCAACCGTATTTTAAACCAACCTAAATTTTTTAATTATGAAAAAATTATTCGTCATCCTAACTCTATTAGGATTTGGAGCTTTTCTGATTTACTCCTGCCAAAAATCAGAGCAAGAAACTCTAAAAACTGATGAAACCTCTCAAAGTGGAGAATTTCACACGCTGGGTTGTTTGTTGTTACCAGAAAGTGACTACTTAAAGATTTCGCTTGAAAAAACTCCCAATGTGGAAATTAAAGCAACCATATTTAATTTGGATGTTCCACCTATCAGAAATCAAGGCGGAGAAGGGTCTTGCGTTGCTTGGGGAACAACCTATGCAGCAAGGAGCATTAATTGGAAAGCCAATCATTCTGCATCGTGGAGTACCAGCGTTAATATTTTTAGCCCTGAATATGTTTATAATCAAATTAAAATTAGCAGTTCATGTTCATCTGGCTCTTACGTAACTAGCGGATTAAATCTGCTTAAATCGCAGGGTGCCTGTACGTGGGCTTCAATGCCTTATACAGATGGAACATGCTCAACAATGCCAAACTCTACCCAAAAAGCTCAAGCGGCTAACTATAAAATTAGCAGTTATAGCAGAATTTCGATTACTACTTCAAACATAAAAAGTTTCTTGGCAGCAGGTAAGCCTGTAATTGTTGCTGGTAATGTTAACTCTGCCTATATGTATTTGGGTAGTGGAACTGTGCTTAAGAGTTTTACTGGCTCATCGTATGGTGGACATTGCTATTGCGTAGTTGGATACGATGATAGTAAAGGTGCTTTCAAATTCATGAATTCATGGGGTACCGGCTGGGGAACTAGTGGTTTTGGATACATTGGATACGGATATGAAACTCAATGGTGGTCCGAAGCCTATGTAATTAACTAGCATTTATTTAAAAGAAAATCCCTACTTTTTGAAAGTAGGGATTTTTTAATTGAGTAAGTATTTATTAATAACCTGCAGCCTGTCCATCCTTTCTTGATTCCGATGCTCCAATGTACACGCCATTCTTTGCATCGAACATAATTGCCTGATAACCGCCATACCCATCGAGACTATAGGATACTTTGTGTCCCTTTTCAAGAAGTTTTCTTATTTGCTGATAATCGAATCCTGATTCAAGGTATACAGTTCCACCATCCATCATTCGTTCGTCAGTTGGTTCGGAACTACCCTCATGCTGAATTCTTGGCGCATCGCCTGCTTCCTGAAGATTCATCCCAAAATCAATCAAATTGACTACAATTTGAGCGTGCCCCTGAGGTTGCATTCCTCCACCCATAACACCAAAACTAATGTAGGGTTTTCCATCCTTAGTAATAAATCCAGGAATAATGGTGTGAAATGGGCGTTTCCCAGGCTCATAAACATTAGGGTGACCTTCCGTTAACGAAAACATCTCGCCCCTGTCCTGCAGAATAAAACCTAAGCCAGTTGGAGTCATTCCAGAGCCCATTCCTCGGTAATTACTCTGAATGAGAGAGACCATATTACCCTCGGAGTCTGCCACTGTAAGATAAATTGTGTTTCCTGTTTGTAAAACTCCAGCATCATAACTGCGTGCCGACTTATTTGGGTTTATCAACTGGGCTCGCTCTTTTGCGTATTCCTTGGAGATTAACTGTTTATAAGGAACCTTAACAAAATCGGGGTCGGCATAGTAACGTGCTCTATCCTCAAATGCCAGTTTCTTAGCTTCAATGAAAAGGTGCATATACTCTGCTCTACCAAATCCCATCGATTTTATATCGTACTGCTCAAGAATATTTAGAATTTGTAGCGTAGCAATTCCTTGTCCACTAGGAGGTAATTCCCAAATATCGTAGCCTCTGTACGATGAAGATACAGGCTCAATCCATTCCGATTTATGCGCAGCCAAATCATTGTACGATAGGAATCCACCGTTACGCTTCATATAAGCATCAATCGCCTTTGCAATACTGCCCTTATAAAACTCATCGCGACCATTCTTTGCAATCAACTCAAGAGTTTTAGCAAGATAAGGATTTTTGAATATTTCGCCTTTGGCAGGAGCCTTTCCGTTGGGCATATAGATCTCGGCAAAGCCCTCAAATTCCTTTAATCTATCAGCATTACGCTTCCAGTAGTACGCTATCAACTCAGAAACAGGAAAACCTTCCTTAGCATAGTTAATTGCTGGTTGAAGGTTATCCTGCATTTTAAGTTTACCAAATTTACCGTGAAGTTCAAACCAACCATCAACACAACCTGGGACAGAAACAGGCAGAGGCCCAAGTGCAGGAATATGCTTTATCCCTTTATCCTTGAAGTATTTCAAAGTAAGCGATTTTGGAGAACGTCCACTCGCATTTAATCCGTAAAGTTTCTGAGTTTTTGAATCCCACACAATTGCAAATAAGTCGCCACCAATGCCATTACCAGTTGGCTCAACTAACCCAAGCATAGCGTTTGCAGCAATAGCAGCATCGACAGCAGAACCACCTTTTTTCAATATATCAATGGCCACCTGTGTAGCCAATGGTTGGCTTGTACATGCCATTCCATGCTGAGCAATAACCTCGGAACGAGTTGCAAAGGTAAGCCCAGTCATTCTATCTTGCCCGTATGCCATAGTGCTTAAAGTTAGGATTAATAGTGTTGTTATTCGTTTCATGGGAATAGGTTGATTGAGTTATTGAGTTAATAGGTTATTTGGGTTAATAAGATAAGAAGTTATTGGGTAAAATAGAAAATAAGTTGGATGAATTAAGACAATAAAAACAAAAGAGGCCAACCTTGGTGGCTGGCCTCTTGTTTTATTAGTAACCGAAAATTTCTTCGAGGGTTAACTTGGTAACTGGGCCATAAAGTTGCTCCAACTTGCCAAAGTTCATATCGACTTCCTTGCCAAGAATTACATATGTTTTGGCTTTACCTTTCACATACTGTTCTTGGAATTTTTTTACATCGTTTAATGTAAATGTAGGAAGTTTCTCGAACATCACCTTACGAAAATCGGTAGTCCATCCCATTTCAACAGCATCAACGTAGTTCCAGAGCAAGTTCATCTTTTCAACTCTACTTGTACGGATATCGGAAATTGCAGATTCTTTGGATAGGTTAAAGCCTATTTCCGCCATTGGCATATCGTTGAATAACTCGTTAAACGCATTGAATGCATCTATAACCTTATCGTTTTGAGTAGCAATGTAACTTGTGTTAACAAATACTCTATCAGGTTTAGATGGTGTGTTAAAACGGGCTCTTGCGGTGTAAGCTAATCCGCGTTTCTCTCTCATCTCCTGGAACACAATAGCATTCATACCTCCACCAAAGTAATCGTTATAGATACTTACAATTGGGTAAAGTTCAAACGAATAAGGAACGCTCTTTGAGATAGTTTGCAGATACGATTGTTTTGCCTCGTAATGAGCAAAAACCACTCTATCCTTTGGTGTATCTAACTCAACAAATTTCTTATTTACTAGGGCTACATTGAATTTCTTTGGCAACTTATGGTTTGCCTGAATTTGTTTTTTCAAATCGTTTTGATTCAATGTTCCATAGTAAAGAATGGTGTGAGGATAAGTATTGATCATCTTTATTTTCTCAACTAAACTCTCAGGAGTTAACGCTTTAAGTTGATCTTCGGATAGCACTGCGTTGAATGGATTTTGAGCACCATAGGTTGCATAGCTAACCAATCCTCGGAATACGGTTGATTGATTCTTTTTAGAATCGTTTCTAGCCTTAATAACGTTAGAAATGTAGGATTGTAATGCAGCGTTATCGGGCTTGCAATCTGTCAATAAATTCTCCATTAAAACCATTGCCTTGTCTGCATTCTCACTTAAACCTGAAAGGCTAACCATCATCTCTTCATCAGAAACAGAGATATTGAAAGTGCAAGCCAATTTATAGAATTCCTGGCTAATTTGATCGGCAGTGAGTTTAGATGTACCAATAAGTTGAACATAATCGGCAGCCAACTCCAAGGTAGGATCGCTTAAACGACCAAATGGGAAGTAATACACTAAACGGAAAGTTCCATTCTCGTTGTTCTTGTTATATAGAACCTCCACCTCTTTGCTCAAATTGAACTTGGTGATATCTTTCTTATAATCAACAAAAACTGGCTCAATTGGCTTTACGGTTGAATTTTTGATTTTCTTTAGAAAATCAGATTCAACATCACGATTAATATGAACTGGAGTTATTGCAGGCTTGCTAACCTTTGCAATATCCTCAGGCTTACCCTGACGCTTATAAACCACAACGTAGTTGTTTCCAAGTTTTTCGTTAGCAAATTTCACAATTTGCTCCTTGGTAATTTTTTCTAACCTTGAAATTGCAGAAACTGCATCAGCCCAGTTAACTCTGTTCAGGTATGACATATAGATCATACTTGCACGGCCACGTCCGCTCTCAAGCATATTCATCATACTCAACTTCTGGTTGTTGATGGCTGCTTCTAGCATCCAATCAGGGAAATCACCTTTTTTCAAAAGTTCAACCTGCTGTAATAGTAAGTCCTTAACCTC
>JAEXVC010000222.1 GCA_023406715.1 Bacteroidota bacterium
GGACACACCGTTACTGCGCTTTACGAGGTAATCCCAGGCGATTCTGACGAAGAAGTCTCTAACGTTGACCCTCTTGAGTACCAACAACAAACCAACGTAAACAGTAAAAACCTTATGACCGTAAAGGTTCGCTACAAAAAACCCAACGAGGACACTAGCAACTTAATAGTTGAAAAAGTTGAAGCAGGAAAAACCAAAAGCACCAATAACCTAATGTTTGCATCGGCAGTGGCTGAGTTTGGAATGCTACTTCGGGAGTCGGAATTCAAGGGCAATGCAACCTTTGCTGATGTTTTGAAGCGAGCAAAAACCTCCGCAGGTTTAGATGAGTACGGCTACAAGGCCGATTTTATAAAGATGGTTGAAATGGGCGAAATGCTTTATAAGTAAAACAACCGTAAGTAAGGAATAGTAACCAACCCTGCCAGAGTCAAAATTCTGGGAGGGTTTTCTCATTATAATAAAATTAAATATCTGATATTCATTTATCTATAAATACTTTTACTATATTTATAATATTTCTACTATATATATAGTATTATTAAAATTTATCTACTATATTTGTAGTAGACAAATTAAAACTCCGCCACAGTAATAAGCATAATAACATTTGAATATTCTCTTAGTTTTAAGAGGAATTGTTAACCTAACAAATTTAAGGTGATGAAAACGCCAACTATATTTTCAGTTCTTCTTTTTAGCACCACGTTAATATTTGGGCAAAAAAGCATCAGCAAATATGATGTTCTTATTAAAAAAGCAGATTCCCTTTATCAGGTAAAAGACTATAAGAACTCAGCTCTTGCATTTTCTGATGCGTTTAATGCACCTGATTCTAAAATAGCAATGAACCATCGTTATAATGCCGCATGTTCCTATGCATTAGCAAACTTCGCTGATAGCGCATTTGCTAATTTAAATCTAATTGCTACATTCATGAACTACTCCAGATATTCACATATAAAGTCTGACCCAGATTTAAAATCGTTATACACGGATAGTAGATGGAAACCTCTTGTTGAATCAGTAAAAAATAATAAGGATAAAGCGTATGCTAAACTTGACTTTATTACTCTGAATGGGTTCAAGGTTGAAGTGTATACACCTGGCATAACAAACAATCTAAAGGACAGGCCAGTTATTGTATTTGAAAATGGAATGGCAGACACATATGATAGATGGAAAGTCATAATTGATGAAGTTTCAAAAACAAATACTGTTTTTGCTTACAACCGTCCAAGGATTGGTGAATCCGAAGACGACAATCTTCCTCCAACGACAGAACACATTGTTAGCAATTTGCGAAAATTGTTATTAGAAAAGGGATTAAAACCACCATATTTATTGGTATCACATTCTTTTGGTGGTGCATACATAAGAAGTTTTGCCTCTCACTACCCCAATGAAATTGCAGGTCTTATTTTTGTCGATCCTATCGATTTTACTAAAAAGAAGGGAATGGGTGAACTACCCTACCTTGAAATGGGGTTAACCAAGCATCAAATTGATTCTGTTTTTGGAACACCGAATAAAGATTTTCTTGAAGAACTCTATGCAGAAATGCCAAAATACTACGTGGAAGAAGTAAAAATATCGGTACAATTAACTCAAACAGAATTCAATGAATGCGACCAAAATCCTTTACCTAATGTTCCTGTGCATTTTATTATGGCTGGTGGTTACTCAGAATCAGGAGGAGATAACTCCCCTCTAGTTTGTGATTGGGAAAAGTTGTTTAGAGTTAGTGAAAACATTAAAATGAAACGATATCTCCAACTACTGTATCCACTAACATACGGAAAATTATTTTACAGTTCGAGTTCTGGGCATATGGTGCAAAACGATGACCCTGAAATCATTATTGCGAGTATTAAACTGGCTTTGTTTGATTACAACAAAATCAGCAAACAAAGGAAGTGATTCAATTTAAAAAACTGGCTTACAGGTAATTACATCACACTTTATTTAGCATGATAAAGCAACTCACAAAAGCAGAAGAACAAGTAATGCAAATTCTTTGGAACATTAACGAAGGTGTTGTTAAGGATTTGGTAGATAACTTTGAGGAACCTCGCCCAGCATATACCACCGTAGCGACTGTTTTAAAGGTTCTGGAAACCAAAGGATTTGTTGCAAAAAAGAAAATTGGCAACACATACCTTTTCAGCCCAAACATTACTAAAAACGACTACACTCACTTTCAGTTCTCAAACTTGCTGAGTAACTACTTTAACGGTTCGTTTCCTAAAATGGCAACATTCTTTGCCCGCGAGAACAAACTTAGCATAAGCGAACTGGAAGAAATGATGAAAATGGCTGAGGAAGAACTTAAAAAAGAAAATAAATAGTATGGAAAATCTGATACTATACCTAGCAAAATCTTCTCTTGGAATAGCCTTACTATACTCAACTTACTGGCTTTTCCTGAGAAAACAAACACTGTTCAAAACAAACCGATTATTCCTGCTACTGGGAATTACCATCCCCCTTATCCTTCCTTTTATTGAAATTCAGTACTCTGCAACCACCATCAACCAAGGAGCTCTATATACCTTCGGGCAACTCGACAAAACATTCAAGTCGTTGCCAACTGAAGCATCAAGTGAATCTTTAACAGAATCATTAAACTGGATAAATATTGCTACAATAATTTACATTACAGGAATTGCAATATTCATTTTAAGGTTACTATGGCAAACAATTGAACTCTTAATTCTAATTCAAAAAAATGGCATTCAAAAAAGGGCAGGATTACGAGTAGTTGAGAACAAAAAGTACGGCCTACCCTTCTCTTTTATCAATCTAATCTTTATAAATCCAAAATTTCATAACGGAACTGATTTAAACAGCATACTAACTCATGAAAAAGTGCACATTCGCGAAAAACACTGGTTCGACCTTTTGCTAGTGGAACTTATTACTGTTTTCTTTTGGTTCAACCCTTTTGTTTGGTTATTCGAGCGCTCAATCAAGCAAAATCACGAGTATTTAGCTGACCAAGGTGTTCTTGCGCAGGGACACAGTGTAGGTAAATACCAATCAATTCTTATCAATCAAATTATGGGAATGCAGATCATTGGGCTAACCAATAACCTTAACTATTCCCTTAACAAAAAACGAATGACTATGATGACTAAAACTAAAACCTCAAAAAAGCAAGCATTTAAAATGCTATGGGCGCTACCTGCAATTGCCTTACTGCTTTTTGCATTTGCAAAACCTAACTATGTAATGGGAGTAGATTACGAAACAATATCTCCATCAACTCTAAATGGTGGGGTAAGAGATATTGTTGTAATAGGATCTGTTATTGATGAAAATGGTAGCCCCGTTGAAAATGTTTCTGTAATTATATCAGGCAGTACAATTGGAACATTTACAAATGAGAAAGGAGTATTTGAACTAAAAATAAACAAAGCGGACAAAATTTTCTTAACCCACATTTCATACTCAACACTTCAAACCGATTTTAAAGAGATTGAAAAAGGGAAGTTGATGAATGGCTCCTACTCTTCAACATTCAAATTGAAACATGGTATAGTTAATTTAAACATTGAAACCATTTTAAAGACTGAAAAAGATAAAAAGGGAGATTATCTTATCACATCATCTCCCTCGGACGGAACCTTCGTTATTGTGGAAGAGATGCCCTCATATCCAAATGGACTATATGCGTTAGCAAAGGAAATAAAGGAGAAGGCCGTTAAAATGAATATCTCTGGCAAAATAACCGTTGGATTTACTATTGATGAAAAAGGAACAATAACTAACATTCAATCTTTAAAAAGTAACAAGAGCGAGATCATAAAGCCTGTCTGCAATATTATTTCAGAATTGAGCAAATGGAACCCTGGCAAACAAAAGGGCATAGGTGTCCCTGTAAATTATTCAATAACATTGGAAATCTAAAATAAAGAACCCTGACAGAGCTTTGAATTCTGTCAGGGTTAATATTAAAAAACAATTTCTAGTCAATCATCTCAAAGCCACAGAATGGCTGTAACACTCTAGGCACTCTAATACCATTCGGAGTTTGGTTATTCTCCAGTAATGCTGCAACAATACGTGGTAATGCAAGCGAACTACCATTTAAAGTGTGCGCAATTTGTGTTTTCTTATCGCCATCCTCTTTGTAACGCAGCATCATACGGTTGGCTTGGTACGACTCAAAGTTCGAAACGGAACTCACCTCTAACCAACGTTGCTGTGCAGCAGAGAACACCTCAAAATCGTATGTTAAAGCAGAAGTGAAACTCATATCGCCACCGCAAAGTTTTACAATACGGTAAGGCAACTCAAGTTTCTTAAGAATTCCCTCTACGTGTGCAACCATTTCCTCTAATGATTCATAAGAACGGTCGGGATGCTGAACCTGAACTATCTCAACCTTATCAAACTGATGTAGACGATTCAAGCCACGCACATCCTTTCCATAAGAACCAGCCTCGCGACGGAAACAAGGTGTGTATGCAGTCATCTTAACTGGAAGTTGAGATGCGTTAAGAATAACATCGCGGAAAATATTGGTAACAGGAACCTCTGCGGTTGGAATCATATAAAAATTATCAACCTGCATGTAGTACATCTGCCCATCCTTATCGGGCAACTGACCGGTACCGTAGGCAGAATCCTCGTTCACCATGTGAGGAGGTTGAACCTCTCGGTAACCTGCAGCGGTATTCTCATCCAAGAAAAAGTTGATAAGCGCACGCTGAAACTTTGCACCTTTTCCTTTATAAACGGGGAATCCTGCACCAGTAATCTTAACACCCAATTCAAAATCAATAATATCGTACTTTTTAGCCAAGTCCCAGTGAGGAACAGAGTCCTTTGGCAGTTCGGGCACTAAACCACCTGAACGAACAATTACGTTATCCTCAGCACTATGCCCTGCTGGCACAGAAGTATGCGGTAGGTTAGGAACTTGCATTAAAAGTTTCTTCAACTCGGGCTCAACATCGGACAACTCTTGCGACAATGATTTTGATGTTTCTTTTAACTCGGCAGTTTTAGATTTAGCCTCGTTTGCTTCGGCAGCCTTACCCTCGGCAAACAATTTACCTATCTGCTTTGCAAGCGAATTTTGCTCGGCCAAGTTATTATCCAGTTGTAACTGAATTGCTTTTCGTTTATCGTCCAAAGCAATTATGCTATCAATTATAGCCTTAGCATCAAAATGCTTAACGGCTAAACGTTTGATAACCTCCTCCTTGTTGTCGCGAATTACTTTTAATGTAAGCATATACGGAAATATTAAATCGATATTAAACTAAAAACGTCAGCTAAATTACACTTATTAGCGAAAGGTTAATCAGTTAATTATATAAAAGTTGATAGAAAACAATTAAAAAAAATCTCCTGTACAATACTTGCACAGGAGATTCTGTATTTTTGATAGATTTCTCTATGCTTCTGCGGGTAATACTGATACGTACGACTTGTTATCGGCCTTTTTGCGGAACGATACAACACCGTCGATTAAAGCGAACAATGTATGATCTTTACCGATTCCTACATTCTGACCAGGATTGTGTACAGTACCTCTTTGGCGAACTAGAATATTTCCAGCCTTTGCCGTTTGACCACCATAAAGCTTAACGCCTAAACGTTTGCTATGTGATTCTCTACCGTTTCGTGAGCTACCAACTCCTTTTTTGTGTGCCATGACTTGATAATATTTTTGTTATTACGCAACTATTTCAGAAATCTGAATTTGAGTATACTGTTGACGGTGGCCGTTCTTAACCTTATACCCTTTACGTCTTTTTTTCTTAAAGATGATAACTTTATCACCTTTTACGTTGTTTAAAATTTTAGCAGTTACCGAAGCATTCTTAACTTCTGGTTTACCAATGGTTACTTTACCATCGTTATCAACGAGTAGAACTTTCTCGAACTTAACTTCAGCTCCAACCTCGCCTTCTAAAAGGTTTACAAAAAGTTTTTGGTCTTTTTCTACCTTCATCTGCTGTCCTGCAATATCAACAATAGCGTACATCGTATCTTAGTATGAAATGTTTAACTTATTTTGGCTTGCAAAAGTATAAAAGAATAATTAATCGGCAAAGAATTAATCACTTTTTTTCTTAAAAAGTATTACTAAACAGCACAACTCCTGTCACATAATGACTTAGGCTAACTCTACTTGTACCATTTGGGTTCCATTTGCGCATGGGTATCCTGAATTAACTTGTTAACATCTTTGGTCAACTCGACCACATCGGTATACTTAAATGACTCGTAAGGAATTTCGGGCAACACTCTTATGGTGAAAGTTTGAATCAAACTTATAACCCCGGGCTTGGGCAAAACATCCTTAGAACCTTCTATTACCAATGGTAAAATAGACACTTGTGCTTGCTTGGCCAACAAGAACGCTCCTTCCTTAAACCGTCGAACTCTTCCATCTGGAGTTCTTGTCCCTTCTGGGAAAATCAACACAGAACTTCCCATCTTCAAATTTTCACCACCCTCATGGAGCAACTTTTTACTGCTAAAAGCATTTTTCCTATCAATAAGAATATATTTGTTCAATAGCAGATTCCACCCAATAACAGGAACTCTTATCAACTCCCGCTTAGCAACCCACTTGAAGTGTGTATTAATTCTATAAAGCAAGGCTATGTCGAAAGCACTTTGATGATTAGATACAATAACATAGACTTTATCTTTATTGATATTCTCCTTCCCCTCAAACCTAATCCTCCAAAACGGATTTAGGTGAACATGGAACATCGCCCAAAAGATTGAGTAACGATGTAGCCAGAAAAGTCTTTTGTCCCACCAAAATGTTAGTAACCACACCACAAAATCTCCCCAAAAAAGAGTAAAAGCCAATACTCCCATAGTAACCCACACCAATGCCGAGCCTAAAAGTTGAACATAATATTTGAGTTTTTCCATAGTGTTTAATACCTTTGGTTAAAATAAGACTTCGCAAAATTACGTTTAACTTCTAAACACACAAAACATGAAACCATTTAAATCTGCACTACCATTTGCCACTTGGATGTTAAGAATAACTTTTGCCGCGTACATCTTTATAAGTAATGCAAAGGGAGTTAACCCTATTAACCCTGAAAGCATCAACTTCTACCTTTCACTTGCAATGCTTATTCTATCGGTGCTACTAATTGTGGGGGGCTTTATGTCAAAACAAACAATTACAGTACTTTCTGCGCTCATAATTGGACTTATTCTTGTCTATAGATTAGTAATTCCTTTTCCTGATTTAATTGCCACCTCAACCTTCAAACAACTATTGCTAGTTTTTCTTTCATTCTTTTTTGTAGCCAGAGGAAACTAGTCTTTTTAATTGAATTCAGACTAATATCATAACTTTTTTTGATAATTTAGCGTAAGGTTATGTATCATTTTTTGTATGTAAATAGTAAGATTTAATAAATGGCATTAACTTTGCAACGTTTTCTGAAAGAAAAATTTATGAAAAAAATCTTTTTATTTATTATAATCTCAGGCATTTTATCTACTGGCTTTGCCCAGAATAATGGGATGATGATGGACACCATTATTCTTGTGAGCAGTAAAAAAATTATTGGGAAAGTTCAAAGCGTCGGTTCTTCAAAAATAACATTCTATAAAGCCGAAACAAATAAGGTTGAGGACATCACCCGAAAGCAAATACATAAAATTCTGTATAGCAATGGTAGGGTTGAGGCGTTCAACAGCATGGCATTCCAAGAACTTGAAACCACAAACTTTCAATCAGTTATCATTACTGAAAACCCTTCCGATGTTGAAGGTCTGTATGCGTACGGCCAAATTCAAGCAAAATCGGGAACTAGCAGCAAAACAGCAAAGGCTGCTGAAAAAAATGCCCGAATAAGATTGCAACGCAGGGCTGCTGCCTTAGGTGCAATTTATGTTCTTATTACTAAAAGCGAAACTAGAGGTGGGTACAAAGAAGTGCCTACTCATTTTTATGAAGGCATAGCCTACGGCGTAGACCCACCAAAAGAAGGTCAAAAAAAATAGTCTAACAAAAATATTCAGGTATTAATTTAACCGATAGGCGATTTTGAAAGAAGTCGCCTATTTCGTTATCGGCAATTGCGATGGCAATATCTTTGGCAGAATGCACCTTCCCAACAAGCAAAAGCCTCAAGCGTTCTAAAATTTCATCCGAAATATCGACTCCGCTAAAACTCAAATCATCAACATAACCCTTAACTACACTTACCTTTACAGTTAACTCTCCTGCTGATGTTTCAATATTTTTTATCACCTCATAAACAGGAGAATAGCCAAAATTCCATTCCCATGCTGAATATTTTGTATCAACCAAAGCATCGATGGAATCAGTATCATCCTTAGTTAAATGATATTCCTCCGATTCCTGAAAGTAACTTAGAATAAAACCAATAAGAATCTCCTCAAAAAACGCTACATCCATTGGCGATGGAAGAAAATCGGCAATATTTGCCACAGTGCTTCGGATTGACTTAACAGCATTATCGTGGTACTTCGACAAATCGACCCTAATAGCCTCGTTCAGCCTATCCAAGTCCGATTGAAAAAGTAGTGTGCCATGGTGTAAAACTCTTTTGCGGTAAACATGTTCAGCATTACCCGATATCTTTTTATCGCCCACACGAATATCATTTTTACCGCCCAAGAATGCATCAACCCCAAATCCTTGAAGAATATCAATAATTGGCTCGGTATAACGCTTAAAATCCACCAACTGTCCCTCTGCCCCATTCATTATAAAGCAAAAATTGATATTACCCAAATCATGGTATACCGTTCCACCACCTGACAATCGTCGAACAACAGGAATACCATAAGTTTCCACAAACTGATGATTTATCTCCGCATTAGTATTCTGATGCTTACCCACAATCACCGAAGGATTGTTTCGGTAGATTATAAAAAAGTCATCCGCCTTATTCTTAAGCAAATACTCCTCTGTTGCTATGTTAAAGTAGGGATTATGTCCACGTTGATGAAGAACTTTTAGCATACAATCTGTTTTGAAAGCCAAATATAATTTCTCAATTTGATAATTTGACAACGATATATAAAAAACAACCGATTTTAAGAATGAATAAAGGCAATACAATTTATCTATTTTGACAAAACAATTGATTTTATTTTCTTTGCCATCTCAAAAACAGGATAAGATGGAAACCTACGAAAGCAAAGTTGTAGCAATTAGCAAGCGCGCAGAGGATATTTACAAGGTGTTATCGGATTTCAGAAATTTTACTCCACTTGTGGAGGGTAAGGTAGATAACTGGCAAGCCGATGAAACCAGCTGTAGCTTTAGCTATCAGGGAATGGGGCCAATGGGGTTGAAACTTGTTGAAAAAGAGGAGTTCACTATGATAAAACTTACGGGCGACGAACGTGTCCCTTTGCAGTTTTTCCTCTGGGTACAACTAAAAGAGGCTGCAGCCTACGACACCCGAATGAAAATTACCATTAAGGCAGAGCTTAACATGATGATGAAGATGATGCTTGGTAAAAAGTTAGAAGAAGGTGTTAATGCCCTTGCCGAAGGAATTGCTAAAGCATTCAACGCAATTTAAATCACAAAAGTAACCTCCTTAAACGCAAACGAACGCTCCTCACCTTTCTCGGTTTGGAGCATCAGTTCTCCTGTTGGTTTTACTCCAACAATTTTTGCTTTAAACTCATCGCTACTTGCGCGGTAGATGCAGTAAATATCTTTCCTGTATAATTTGTTCAAATACTCCGAATCGATAAACGTTACCTCTCCACTCTTTGCTTGAATGTAGCGTTCGTTAAA
Organism: Bacteroidota bacterium; assembly: GCA_023406715.1. Classification (GTDB taxonomy): domain Bacteria; phylum Bacteroidota; class Bacteroidia; order Bacteroidales; family Tenuifilaceae; genus SB25. The sequence goes on from JAEXVC010000222.1 coordinate 9,773, forward strand.
GCAACTCAAGAACTCTTCCAAAGCAGTTTTCACATCAAAAACTCGGTTCGTTTCAATTGTCAAAGAAGTTGGATTGGGTAAATCGGCCGAGAACTCTTTCTGATTTAAGTTGATACCTATTCCCACAACCGATATATCGAGTTTTGAAGAACTGAAGCTGTTCTCAATAAGGATTCCTGCAACTTTATTATTTTCAATGTAAATATCGTTGGGCCATTTTATTGCAACATTCTTATCACCTAAATATGCACCAATCCAATCACAGACAGATATTGCAGCAATTTTCGATATGAGAAATTGCTCATCAACCCTTAAGAAGTCCGGTCGGAGCAGAATACTAAAAGTTAAATTCAACCCCTGTTCGCTCTCCCAGCTATTGCCCCGCTGACCCCTACCCTGCTCCTGATATTTTGCGGCAACAACAATTCCTTCATCACTACCACTACGGGCAGAATCCATACAAATATCGTTAGTGGAGGAAACCTTATCGTGCCAAACCGTTTTAAAATCTAAACTATTGTTGCTTTGCATTTTAGTGCTGATATGCCTTTTAGTAAAGTTACAATTTTATTCCCAAACTATACAAACACAGGAAAAATAAACGGATTATGATTGGTTTAGTTACAAAATAAGCACAAGGTTTATTGAATATTTTATAAATTGACCCGACAATTGACATCAAGATGAAACCTGTATTTTTTAAAAGCGGAACTGAATTCCGAGAATGGCTATCAAAAAATCATCTCTCCGAGAAAGAACTATACGTTGGATACTATAAGGTTAACACTGGCAAACCAAGCCTAACATGGTCGGAATCGGTTGACCAGGCCATTTGTTTTGGTTGGATTGACGGAGTTCGAAGATCCATTGATGAGCAATCCTATTGTGTCAGATTTACCCCCCGCAACCCCAAAAGCAACTGGAGCAAAGTGAATCTTAAGAAAGCGGAAGAACTTATTTCGTCGGGATTAATGCAACCCAAAGGGCTTGAACTGTATAACAACCGCAAAATTAAAACTGACAACGAATACAGCTATGAGAATAAACCCAAGAATCTACCAAATCATTTAGAAAACAAAATAAAAGCGAATAAACATGCGTGGAAGTTCTTCAATTCTCAATCCGATTCTTACAAACGAACTATTTACCATTGGATACTCTCTGCAAAGCAAGAAAAAACTAAAGAAGCACGAACCGAAAAACTAATTAAACTAAGTGTACTTGGGCAAAAACTATTTTAAACAAACGTCTAAACTTAATGCCAACCCAGTTGTTTTATAATTCATAATCAAAACTTTTGCGTATGGATATAAGTACAGCAATGCAAAACATAAACTGGTTTGCAGTATTGGTAGCAGCACTATCTACATTCCTAATTGGAGGAGTTTGGTATGCTGTTTTTGAGAAAGCTTGGATGGAGGCCAATAACTTTACCAAGGACGACTTACATAAACGAAACATCGCCCTTGTTTTTGGGCTATTGTTTATACTTGCGTTTGTGATGGCACTAAACCTTGCACTTTTTATTGGCGATGGTGATGTTGCATTTGGTGCAATTGCTGGATTCCTTGCAGGATTTGGATGGGTGGCATTGGGCTTAGCCATAATTTCTCTGTTCGAGAATCGCTCCCTAAAGTATATTTTAATAAATGGGGGCTATATGGTTGTATCGTTCACTGTAATGGGGATAATTCTTGGCGCTTGGAAATAAGCATCTTTTAAATTTATCAATAAAGACCTACTAGTTAATGCTATAGGTCTTTTTTACATATTATTAGCCATATTTTTTGCCTCAAGTTGAAATTTGCACTAATTTGTGTGGAACATAAACAAACCTTACACGTTAAACCTTTATAAACTCTAAGTAAAATGGAAGCATTACATATTGAAGGACGCATTGATTCTCCGCAAATTACAGCTGATGGTAGCAAGGGCTATTTCGAAATTAGAGGCAAATCGTTACCCGAAGATGCCATCGAGTTCTACCGGCCATTAGAACGATACATTGTAGAGTATGTTAAAGCACCTCAACCATTAACAAAAATTGACCTTAGGCTCGAATACCTGAATTCATCTTCATCAAAAAAGTTGCTCGACCTTATTAGCCATATCGAGAAGATTGCCAAGGAAGGCTACCAGATTGAACTTAACTGGTATCACCGAGATGAAGACCAAGATATGATTGATGAAGGCGTTGAGTTTGCCCATATGACATCGTTAAAAGTTAATTTTATTGCAGAGCAATAATTCCTTTAAGTTATGATTAAACGGCTTATACTTTCCATATTCTTATTTTCCTTATGTTTTTTGGGATTAGCCCAAACAAAACCCTTATCTTCC
>JAEXVC010000178.1 GCA_023406715.1 Bacteroidota bacterium
GTGATATCTCAGCTTGAAGCACTTCGTTGGCCTGATTTAAAGTTTTCGTTGATATGGTTTTTCCAACCAAGAATTTGGAAATTTCCTTCAAGTACAAGGGAATTGGCGATACTCCTCCGGCTGATAAGTGGCATTCCACAATTTTATCATTTTCAACCTTAATAAGTATTGCTGAGTTAACGCTAGCAATATCGAGGTGTGTACGCTTACTAACCTTCTCAAAGTTGAAATGGTATGGCTTATTAAGAATAGGGAAACTAACAGATTCAACCAGTTCGCCCTTCTGTAGATTTAACTGCTTGTATCCTAGATAGAAATCCTTAAGGGGTTGACCTTTTTTTCTATCGCCGTCAAGAATGGTTATTTCGGAATTCAGTGCAAGCAAAATAATGCTTAAATCGCCAATAGGAGAGGCGTTAACGATATTTCCCGCAACTGTTCCAATATTCCTGATAGGTTCCGATGAGATAAGCATCAGCTGCTCCTTCAGGTTTGGAAGTAACTCCTGTATTTGAGCCGATTGCATTAGTTCATTTACAGTGGTTGATGCACCAATACGACATCGGCCATTATCAATGGAAATTTCTTTGAACTCTTTTTTGTGAAGTACAGGATGTATGTTGGATTCATAGATAGCATCAGCTTTTTGAACCATCAAGTCGGTTCCGCCGGCAATAACCGTTGCATTGTTTGTTGTTATGCTGATAGGCTCAATATCCTTTAGTTTGGTTGGTATTTCAAGGAAATATTTAGGAAGAAAGCCTTTTTCAACCATCCATTTAATAGGATTCTCTATATCCTTGTTCTGCATATTCTTGGCAATATCCTCAGCAGCCCTCTCTATTGATTTGTAGCCAGTGCACCTGCAAATATTACCGCTTACCGATGCTATAGCACTCTTTACGGTTGACTCATTTTTATCCAAGCAATGACCGGTGAACGACATCACAAAACCGGGAGTACAGAATCCGCATTGGGTTGCGGCATTATCAACCATCGCTTTTTGCACCGGCGAAAGCTGATTATCGAGGTTGATGCCCTCGATGGTGACAATATGCTTTCCGTGAGCGTTTGCAAGCGGAGTAAGGCACGATACTATGCTTTTGTAAACTACCTGATTATCGGTTAAAACGCCCTCCAGAACGGTGCAGGCTCCACAGTCTCCCTCCCTGCATCCAATTTTAGTACCCGGCAACTCCTCGCCATACCTAATAAAATCGAGCAAAGGCATTCCGGGGTTCTTGTCGGTTTTTATAGTGCGATTATTTAGCAGAAAAGTAATCATTTTGTTGGAATTAAATTCCACCAAGATACATAATCGTATTAATTAGTTGCAATAATCTGCGTAAAAATAGAATGAAATACTACGAAATTGGATTAGTTATGTTGATATTGACTATTTATATTGAAATAATTGTAAAATAATTGATTTTACAGACTGATAGTTTAGTGGTTTGATTCCATTTTAGGTAGGATTTACTACATCGAATTTATTTGTGAAGATGTTTAAGTGAATCCATTAGGTTTAATAGCTCTGCCGAATTTTTATCGTTATGGGTTTGGTATATTTTTGAATGAAAGTTGTTGATTTCCTCAAATACCGATAGCGTCTTTTTCCATTTGTTCATACTGATACACGCTAAAAACATATGCACCTCGTCGTTTACCTTTTTTAGTGCAATTTCCAGTACTCTTTTTCCTTCTTCTGTAATAATTAGTTGTTTAGCCCTTTTATCGGTTTCATCGTTTGTTTCGTCGAGCAGGCCATTGTTTACTAACCTTTTAATAGTGTCCATGCCTGTGGTATAGTCAACCAGGTGGGTGTTAATAAGCTCAGTTTTCTTGGCTTTTTTCTTTTCATTCACAGTGTAAAGGAAAAAAAACTCCAGTCGGTTATTGATAGATATATCGGTAAAGAACTTTTTTATGTAGAAATCGTGGAGTTTCGATATTCGCGAGATGTACTCTAAAAATCTTGTAGGTTCATCTAAGTTGTTTATTATTAATATATTATCTGGCTCATCGTTGGTGACTCTTCGTTTTATTTGCTTAATGTTTAGCTCTGGATTTTGCTTTATTTTATTATTTAACCAATCGGCAAAACCTAATAATTCCTGCTGTGAGGTTTCCTCTTCGTAGGTTTCCCATAAATCGATTAATCTTTTTATTGATTGATAGTTGTTACCCATTTTTTTAATCAAAAAAGTTATTATAACTTTGCATCGAATCCGATATAAATATAAATCGTAACCGTTTTATTGTTATGTCGGATATTTTATTTTACAAACATACAAATTTAGGCAATTAAGTGTTTTCATTGATTATATGAAAGGAGATGATTGACATGGCATTAAAAGGTAAAGATAATCAGGAAATAGTAACATTAACTGTTACAGAGATAGATTATATGAGATTGACCAATCTTATTCAAACTTTGCGAGGAAGTAAAAGTGTCGATAAGATTTACCTAGATTACTTGGAACTTGAGTTGCAAAAAGCTAATAGGGTTGATTCAAAGTTAATCACCCCCGATTTTGTAACCATGAACTCCATTGTTCATATCAGTTTCTTGGAAACTAACAAAACCATGGAGTTGCGCTTAGCCTATCCGCGTAATGCCAATTTTTCGGAGGGCTCAATCTCTGTACTTTCTCCACTAGGATGTGCTCTTTTAGGCTATAAACAGGGCGATGTGGTTTTGTTTAAAGTTCCAAAAGGTGAGCAGCAAGTAAAAATCGAAAAAGTTATATATCAGCCAGAAGCCAACGGCGAAGATTTAGTTTAGTATTTAGGTTAATATCAAATGAGCTTTGGAATTGGTTTCTGCTGCAAGCCGGAGTAAATTCCGGCTTTTTTCTTTTTAATAATCATAAAATTAAAGTTATGCTTAATGATATTTACAAGAAAAATATTGCTGAGCTCTATAAAACACCGATAGTTCAGCAAACTGCTTTTTGGTCGATGGTTAAGAATCGGCTGGGAACAAACACTTTGGCTGTAAACTTCAAAAGTAGCCGTTCAAATTTGTACCATAATGCTGGTTCCGATTCGGTTATTGATTCGGATTTGCTGGTTTTAGTGCAACAAATAAGCGATTCCGATTGCATTGCTTATGTGCCTTATGGTCCAGAGCTGGAGCCCGATTTTGAGTATCAGGGCAAGTTTTTGGAGGAACTGTCGGAAAGTATCCGCTCGTTTCTACCGTTAAACTGTATTATGGTTAGGTACGACTTGTGCTGGGAGTCGTACTGGGCAAATTCCGATAATTATTTCGACAGTTTTGGGAATTGGCTTGGAGAACCTGAGGTGTTTGCCCAGGAAATTAGGTTCAACTGCAATACTTTTAATAGGAATTTCAGGAAGCCAAGTACCAATATTTTGCCTACAAACACAATTTATCTCGATTTAAAGCCTAGCGTTCAGTCTATTCTAGGCAATATGAAGCCTAAAACGAGGTATAATATCAACCTATCGCATAAAAAAGGAGTAACAGTTCGAAGAGCTGATATTAGCAACATCGATGTTTGGTATAAACTTTACACCGAAACGGCAAATAGGAATAGGATATTCCTAAATGATATGAAATACTTTGAAGCATTGCTTACCGCAAAGGCCGATAACACAAACTCGCCCGCTGAGGTAATTCTGCTTATTGCTGAGCTAGATGGCGTTCCGCTTGCCGCAATGTTCCTGATAATTTCAGGTAGACGAGGTTCGTACCTATACGGTGCATCATCGAACTACAACCGAAACTATATGGCTACCTATGCGCTACAGTGGGAGGCAATGCAAATTGCAAAGCAAAAGGGTTGCTTGGAGTACGATATGTTTGGCATTGCTCCAAATCCAAATCCATCGCATCCGCTGCACGGTTTGTATAAGTTTAAGATTGGTTTTGGTGGTAATATATACCATAGTTTAGGGTGTTGGGATTATCCATTTATTGAGGAGAAGTACGATTCTTTCAGAAATTTAGAAATGGTAAGTCAAGGGTACCATATTGATTGATTTTGCAATAACGTAAGAGTTTCGTTTAGAAGTGATTTTCAGCAATAGATCTACCATAAAAAGAGGTAAATAAGTCGTAAATTTGTGCTAAGGTTATAGTTGCGGTTAACCTGGAGCCAACACCTAGTGGGCGATGGGGACAAAAAGGGGCTGAACACAGCGCAACTATAATTCAACCCACAAGGAAACCCTGCGTAGGCAGGGTTTCTGATTTTTTCATTTATGCTTCTAGGAATCTTGAGTTAAAAGAGGTTTACTTGCCGATGCAAAATATAATACATATTGATATTAAACAATATAAACAATCGAGGTACAAATAGGGTACAAGTTAAATATCTATTAACCTGATATAATACATGCATAAATTATGCATGTAGCAAAAAAAGACTAATAACTAAGAACAAATTGTAACTTCTCTGACTTCTTCAGAATATCGGGGTGCTCGATGTCGGTTTGCCTTAAATCAGATTCAAGACTCTTGCATAGCTCGTAGATGTTTGCCAACATAGTATTTAGGTTTGGAAAACTTTAAGTCAGTAAAAACAAATCTGTTCGAGTTTCTAAAATCTTAACCGTTGAGAAGTCCACCATCGTTTTATTTACAAAAACGGTCCGCCTAATTTTTACTACAATTTGCAATCAAAACAGGGCCTTCAACTTTCTCTTTAACCAGTTTCGATTTCGAAACTGTATTCTAAAAAGAATCATGGCTAAAAGAGAACTCAGTCCTTCGGATTGTGATACTCGGGCATATTCAACACCTACAATTCCAGCCTTGTCTAACGGGAGCTGCAGTCGCTGTAAATTTTTAAATCCGCGTTGTTTTGAATACTTAGAGAAACTCATTCGGTTATTATCGATTAAAGAAAAATCGTAAAAAACCCCCTCCTGGTCGAATAGCACATTGCCCAAGTTATAATCGTTATGATAAATCCCGGCTTGGTGTAACTTATAGGTAAAGCGGGCGAATGCCTTAAGGCCCTCCTCCGATTCGGCTAGCGGCTGGTAGAACAGGTCCTTTACCGGAAGATAATCGGCAAAAAGACAGATGTAGAAACTCTTGCTCAGCAGGCCGTTCTCATAAATATCTATGTAAGCTATAGGCTCTGGGGTTGAGATGCCCAGGCTTAACAATCGTAATGAATTTTCAAAAGACCGTCTTGCCTTGGATTTTCGTACTGTAGAATAAATTAAACGATTTGCCCATGTTATCCTCTTGAAGTATTTAACGACCATAAGTTGCCCCTTAACAATGATGACTCGTAACTCATTCCTGCCGCTATGCAATTCATAGCCCAACCCTTGAAAACTATCGGGGATTACCTCTAAGTATTCTTTTAATGCCAAGTAAGGAGTATTTACAAAGATTTCACTTTTCATAAGATTTTGATCATTTAAGATTTATGGAAGAATTGATTTTATTAAAAAATCTGCTACAGCCTTTTGCTGCATACTATAAGCAATATCGTCAATGCAAATTGCATTCTGTATAATTGGCTTTGCAATTACTGGGAAAATGCACAGCGATAGCAAATTTATGACAAGGACATGGGCTGGAATATCCCTCATTCTTCCCTGGCAAATTTCATTTTGAATTTGATCATTGAGAAAACATGCCAACTCGGGCTGGGTTAATTCTTGAATACACTTTCCTATCATAGCCGGATCGCGATTAATTTCTCTGATCAAGAAAATTGCAACACTTGGGTCATCTCGCAAAAAATCACCGTAAAAGGCTACTGCTTTATTTATTTTTTCATAGATATCGATATCGGAGTCCAATAGAATTGCGATAAATTTTGAGTACTGTCTACTAAATACCTCACCAAACACTTGGATGAAAAGTTTATCCTTTGAACGATAGTAATAGTTCACCATGGTGTTGCTTGTATTGGCTTCTGTTGCAATGTCACGAAGGCTTGTTCCATTATATCCCTTTTTCAGAAAAAGTTTCTGAGCTGCGTTGAATATTTCCACCTCAGGGCCACTCTTTTTAGGCATATTCATTTTTTATGATTTTAGTGTTTTATAAAAAGTATCTAGTTGTTTTTGTAATATCTCCAGTGAAAATTCCTTAAATCCATCATAAATAACATTGCTAGTCATACCCACAATAATAGAGAGGTAATTAATTGCAACCAGTCGGGTATCCATATCGCCCCTTATTTCCCCATTAAGTATTGCATTGTCTAAGACACTTTTAATTTTCTCTAACTCTAGTTTTAGCCAGTATTTCTTTTGCTCTGCAAAACTGGGGTAATACCTATATACATCACAAATAAAACTCATATAATTAACTGTGGTAAAGTCCGGTTTTCCCTTAAAAAGAAGTTCTAAAGTATCCTCGATGTTTATAAGCGAATTCTTTATCAAACACGCAAACGTTGTATTTTTAGAGACAGTTAAGGGTTTGTGCATCACAAAGTACCTGTCAACCACTTGTTTAAAAATTTCTTCCTTACTAGTGAAATGGTAGTACAAAGCTCCTTTTGTTAACCCAATTTCTTTGCAAATATCCTTTATAGTCACAGTTTTGTAGCTGCTACTCAAAAAAAGGCTATACGAACAGTCTATTATATTTGCTTTTGTATCCATTTTAGCAAAATATAGATAATGTATTATAAAACAATATTATAGTATTTGCTTAAAAAACATATCAAGGTCTAAACTATAGGACATAAGGCGATAATGATCAGATAAAATATCTTTGATGAAATTGCGATCACTAAAAATTGTATGCCATTGACAGAGTAACTGTTGGTATAATAGTCCATTGCATTCCCTCCTGGATCTCTTCGTTTAGTGGCTCCGTAATAGCACTTATAACAAAGTCAGAAGCGATGTTGGATTGATTGCAGGTAATTTCGAGAGAATTGGAAAACACAGTAATAGCACCAATCTCTATTCTACAGCCAAATCGACTATTCTTGTATAGTTTAAACTGATAACCGCCCTGAATTCCCAACTGATAAAACCAAATCTTTGAGGTAAGCAAGTAGTTGTTGTAAAAATCTCCAAACATGGGGAATCTCATCGAAAAATTATTCATAGCAGTGACAATTTCCTCACCATTTTCAGGGATGAGATTTTCAACCATTTCTCGAGCAGTTCTATTTCTGATAGCATAGGATGTATACTGGAAAAGCAAGCCAAGTCTCCAGTGCGAGGAATTCCAGTACGTACCACAACCCGCACTGAACCGACCCTCAAGATGTTTTTTTAGATAAGTATTGGCAGGATCCTCTTCGTCAAATATGTAATCAATGGCTTCATCCATATACGAAGGATACCCAGCCTGCAAAAACATTGAAAAATAAGACCGACGAAGTTTTCGAAAATTATACGAAATTCTAATCTCATTCTGAACAGGCACCTGAGTCCCTACCGAAAAGGTTATTGGAAAATAAGTGGATGTAACTTTATTCCCATTTGAAGCAGGTGCTTCCTGACAGTAGGCATCAAAACACCCAGTAGTGATTATGAATCCTAACAAAAAAAAGCGTCTCATAATAAAAACTTATCTTCAGCAACAAGGCTTGCCGTTCTCTCGCAATACCTTATTTAATAGAGTTTTAACAAATTGATTCAGTAATAAATTAATGGCTCCAAACCCAACAGCATATATGCCAAATAGTAAAAAAATATCATTGTTCATCACTTGAAACGTATATACTAGAAATATTGCCATTAATGTTGACAAGATTGCATCAACCAGTACGATATATGCAAGAATATTATTCTCCCGTAACAGTTTGATACTTTTCCCCAGATTAAATACTATAACTATGCTAAACAAAACACCAATGCCTATAGTTAGTAAAGGATTATGGAAAACTACCCCGTCATATTGATTCATTGATTGTTTAAAAAGTATTACAAAGAGAAAAATGAAAGCACATTCAAAAAATATAATAGTATAAATTTCCCATTTGGTTCGGTTTCTTTTCTCCAATAAAAGTTCCCCAAAATTGAGTATTACATCAAAAAGCCCAAGGACTATTAATAGTAATAACAAAGTGGGCAATGAACCTTGAAACTGAAACATTGCAAAAATTCCCATCAGAATGTAAGCAACATTCCGAATAACCGAGGTCGCATAGTGATAATTCGAAATCTTCATAATTGATTTGTGTTAATTTATAAATAAGTCTATTTAAAGTACACTCAATAATAACCTGTAATGATTTGGAGTTCGGTTAACACAATTTTGTAGTTCAACTGTGCAGCCAGTAAATCAGCTTCGGCTTTAGCCAATGCTGCTTTTACTGAGAGAAATTCAGAATTGGTGTTTAAACCTGTCAACTGCTTGTTGGATTGAACTCTCATATCCTCCCTCCTGTAATCAACCACTTTTTTTGCAACAGAAACCAATTCGGCCGATTGAATTAACTTCCGGTATGTTTTAGCAATATCGGACTCAACCTTTTCCTGAGAATTCAAAAAATTTTCTTGTGCTTGCTCCCTCATGTATACCCGTTGCCTTTTAACATACGAATTTGAGAACATATCCTGGATGTTCCATTTAAGAGAAACACCAACAAACGTATTGTTTGTGGGGAATAAGGTATTACCCTCTTGGTAAGTATACCCACCTAAAATGCCTAAATCGGGTAAATAGTTGAATTTACTTGCGCGTATTGCGAAGTCGGCTTTCACCTTAGAGAGTTCTGCAATTTTTAAATCGGTATTACCCTGCTGTGCCTGGGTTAATAGTAAATCTATAGATAATGTTGACACCTGAAAATCTTCAGAAGAAATGGAGTCTAAAATAAATGAAACCGAATCGGGTATGCCTGCCAAAATTTTTAAGTCGGAGGTATAGTCATCCATTTG
>JAEXVC010000252.1 GCA_023406715.1 Bacteroidota bacterium
CACTTAACCTCCACCAAACCTTTGTTTCTGTTGCGTTCAATGCCTTTAACGTGTAAACGATATGTGTTGGCTGCTTCTGCGGGCTCTAGAACAACTTCTGCGGCTTTATTGTTGTAATTTGCTTCAATACATTTCTTAATGTTTTCTGTTTCGGCTGCATCGGCAGTTTGTAATAAACCCTCAAGACTATAGATATTTGGATTTTCGGTGCTTTCAACCAATAGTCCCTCAAAATCAATTGATATTGATTGGGGAATGATACGAAAACTGAAATCGAACTTTTTAAAACGCGACTCTCGCACCTCGAAAAGTTTTCCAAGTGCAAACGATGATGTGTAAATTTCGCCAGATTTCATAGGTTCTTCAGGACGAAACTCTACGGTCTGCGCATCAACCCAGTAGGCCTTACCATCAATAGATGGTGAAAAATCGAACAAATCCTCCTTAACCTCATCGCCTGCTGCAACAAACGATGCTGCTGGTTGTGCAAGTTTAAATGTGATGTAGGAATTTGCAGGGATTAATCCAGAGGTGTAAGCCGTGATGTATTCCCCAAACGATGGGTCAACTTCTGTTATAACCTCCTTTTTCTTTTTACACGCAGTTTGGCCAATAACCAATGCGCTGATTGCAATTAGGAGCAAATATCTTGGTATGCTCCATAGTTTACTGTTTTTCATAGGGTTTATGGGTTGATTTATTATTGTTTTTTAATTTTTTCTAAATGCATATCAAAATTAATCAACTTTTTGGGGAGAAAAAGGAACCACAGTAAAATATTCGATTAACGTTTAACTTTTAACGTTTCACAAAATATTATCTTTGTATCACTTTACTAAAATTTCAACTATTATGTCACTAGAAGAAAGAATTAACCAGGATATTAAGGCCGCCATGATGGCCAAAGAAAAGGTAAAACTTGAAGCGCTCCGCGCTATTAAAAGCGCTATTTTGCTAGCAAAAACAGATGGCGAGCACAAGGATTCACTTTCAACCGATGTTGAAATGAAACTACTGCAAAAGCAGTATAAGCAACGCAAGGATGCTGCGGAACAGTACATTCAGGCTGGTCGTAAAGAATTGGCCGATAAAGAATTGGAAGAAGCCGCGTTTATTGAGGAGTACTTACCTAAAATGCTTAGTGGGGAGGAGTTAAAAGCCGAGTTGGTAAAAATAATTGAGCAGGTTGGCGCAAAAGCACCATCGGATATGGGAAAAGTAATGGGCGTTGCTTCAAAAGCATTGGCTGGTAAAGCTGATGGAAAGGCTATTTCTGAAATGGTAAAGCAGATACTTGCAGGCGCTTAATCCTCAATTGGTCTAAACTTATCGGTACCGTCAATTCGCTCGAGTTCGGTGCCGATTTTTTGTTTTAAGTAGGGAATGATTGCAGGGTCGCAGTTGGCAATGTAGTTCAGGTCGAACATCATAAAGTGATACTCATTATCCACATACTCCTCTGTCTCAGTTCCTGAGTAAAAACGCCATCCGCTGTCGTCCTCGTCCTCGGGTCTTTCCTTGTGCATATAGCCAACAGGCAAACCATCAACTGTTACCATATCTGAAGCATAGCAGTATAGTTTGTGAGGAATTAATTCCTTAACCTCTTCGGGTTTAAGTTTGTATTTGAACGACATTTTTTCGACTTTAGATTTTAGACACTAGATATCAGACAAAAATAAAGTAATTATATTAACAATATTGAGAGCTGAATGCCAATTTTAAATTAAAAAATACAACGAAAAAAAGTGACAAACACTTCCGCCAATTATGAATAGGTGAAAAATACTGTGAAAAAATGGGTATTTGTCCATTAAATAAAAGAATACTCCAGAAAAGTATGCCAGGCATCCGGCCAATAAAAACCAAAGAGATAAACTAGGAGTGTTCCTGATCAGCGGAATTAATGCAAATATCACCACCCAGCCCATTAGCACGTAAAGCCAAGCCGATAATTTCCGATGTTTTGGGGAGTAAAACCAAATCTTAAAAACAACACCAGCGATTGCAATGGCCCACTCTACTCCAAAAATAATCCAACCTTGCCAGCCTTTAATAGCCAATATTGCAAAAGGTGTGTAAGTTGCAGCAATAAGTATGTAAATTGATGAGTGGTCGAACTTATTTAGGTTAACTTTTTTCCGTGGATTAACGGCTCCGTGGTATAGGGTCGATGCCATATAAAGATTTATTAATCCTGCCCCGAAAATACTGTAAGTTACAATATGCCATGCATTTCCGAGCACAGCCCCTCTGACAATTAGTAAAACAGTTGCGGCTATTGCTAGCATAACACCTATACCATGCGATGTACTATTGGCAATTTCTTCGGCCTTTTTTAACTTTTTCTTTTGAGGAGTCACTTAGATGAATTTTTAAAAACAAAAAACTACACAAATAACAACAAACTGGCAGCCATAACCATCATTCCAGAGATTAAACCGTAAATAGAGAGGTGATGCTCTCCGTACTCACGAGCTGCAGGCAAAAGTTCATCCAACGAAATAAAAACCATAATTCCAGCAACACCTGCGAATAGAATTCCAAAGGTTAGCGGACTCATAATTGGCATCAACACTAAATACCCCACAATTGCGCCAACAGGCTCGGCTAGTCCGGAAAGGAACGATAAGCGGAACGCTTTACGTTTATCGCCGGTTGCAAAAACAATTGGAACCGACACTGCAATTCCCTCAGGAATATTGTGAATGGCTATAGCAATTGCGATGGCAATACCCAGTGAAGGATTCTCAAGTGCCGCAGTGAATGTTGCCAAGCCCTCAGGAAAGTTGTGAATCCCAATAGCCAACGCGGTGAAAACACCCATTCGCATCAGTTTATTATTGCGGGCAGGCTTGTTTTCCAGTTCTTCCACTGTATGAATCTCATGGGGGTTTTCAACTGATGGTATTAACTTGTCGATAAGAGCAATAACCAGCATTCCACCAAAAAACGATATTACGGTTAAGGTGGTTCCGCCCATTTCGCCAAGAGGTATAATTAGTGATTCTTTAGCTTTCTGAAAAATCTCCACAAACGAAACATAAATCATTACTCCTGCCGAAAAACCCAGCGCCACCGACAAAAACTTAGTGTTGGTGTGTTTTGTAAAAAAAGCAATTGCACTACCAATTCCGGTCGATAAACCAGCAAAAAGAGTTAAACCAAAAGCTATTAAAACTGCATTAAAATTTTCCATAGTTACAAACGTTGAGTCAAGTTAAACCTCCAACGGAATAGAATGTTCAGCAAATCTGCGAATTTAACTTTTCAATTTCATCATCGAAATTTATTTGCTTATGCTGTGATTTTATTTCGTTAATCGATGCAATGGTTTGACTTATAAATTTTTGATGTTCACTTGAGTTTGGATTGAATGGCCGATGACCAACCGCTTGCTTAATTTTGTGAATTTTAGCCAATAGTTCTTTCGATTCTCTTTCAAGAAAGGCGCTCTCGAACTTGCCCCAAATATACTCAATAGCCTTGGATGATGGATGAAGCATATCATCATCGTAAAACCGATAATCGCGTAAATCGTCCATCATTATTTCGTAACTAGGGAAGTAAAATGCGTTATTTGGATATTTAGCAATAAGTTTATGCACAGCCACAATAAGCGTAGATTTGCTTAACTGATTACCCTCAGCGCCATCCTTCCAGTGACGGATTGGACTAACCGTAAAAATTATTTTCAGGTTGAGATTTTTCTCTATCAACCTATTAATTAATGCAGACCAAACATCAACAATCTCATCAACAGTCATAATTTGATGTTCAAATTCCTTGGCTGGAATTTTATGGCAGTTGGCCACAATGCTGTTGGTTTGTTTTAGCCTATAAACCCTTGCTGTACCAAAGGTTACAATTAAGTTTTGAAGTTTATTAAAAAACAAGTGAGCATTGCCAATGGCGCTGTTCATATTACTTAAGCACTCTTCTTTATGGGGATTGGAGAAACGAGTGTGGAAATCGTAATTATACCAAAGCCCCTTATCAAAATGAATGTCGCTCAGGTCATACTGCTTATTAACTAAAATTGAATCTAGGCTATTACGAATCGACAACGGATTGTAAACAACACCAAAAGGGTTTACCAATACAGGCATTTTGTTCTCACGCATTATTGCCCCAATATTCTCGGTAAAGCAAGAGCCAATAAAAAGTGATGGCGAATCAAATCCAATGCTAAAGGGATATTTTGTAATCTCAACCTCGGTTCTAAACTTCATCTATTTCAAATGTTTTTCTACCCAATCCTTAATTTGATTGAAAACCTCATTTTTTACCTCCTCGTTGTGAATTTCATGGTAAAGTTCAGGCCATTCAATATATGTTGCATTTGGAATACTGCTTGCCACTTTATTGGTTGCACTAGCTGATGTAACCGTATCGGCACTACCATGCATTAGCAATGCTGGAATTTTAATTCTGTTGGCGTTTTTGAGCGCATATTTCCCCGCATCGGTTATTGCTGTGAAAAGTCGTGGTGTAATTCGGTTATGAATCAAAGGGTCAGTAGCGTATTTCCGCACTTCTTCCTCAACATGGGTAATTTGTTCGGGAGCAATTGGCGATTTAAATGGATAAAAAGGCAGAATAACTTTCATAATCTTGGCCAAAATCTCCATATACTTTGGAGCCGGAGTGGTGAGCTCAATCCACGGCGAAGTGGCAATCAGCAGTTTAATGTTTGAATCTCTTCGAATGGCATAATTAATTGCAATATTACCTCCCATGCTATGGCCATAAAGTATAATTGGCAAGTTTGGGAATTGTTCCTTTATCTTGGTTATGGCCAAATCAACCTCAAGGAGTAGTTGCTCGTATTGCCTGATGTGTCCAGGCTGTCCATCGGACATTCCGTGCCCAAAATGGTCCCACGAGAAAAAAGCGTAGCCATTGTAGGAAAATTGCTTTGCCCAATGCATATAGCGCCAGGAGTGCTCTCCATGGCCATGAACCAAAAGAATAACGGCCTTAGGTTGAGATACAGGCAGCATATGCCAAGCAAAAAGCTTATTGCCTCGCGATGTTGTCCACCATTGCTTTACTGCTTCCATAACATACTGTTTTGGATAGTTATTTTTTTATCAAATATAGACGTTTAATCCCATACATACTTCCATGAACCATCGGGTTGACGCTTCCAAACGGTATGGAATGTACCCGTTGCTTTTATTGGATTACCTGTGGAATCCTTTGCCTCAAAGGTATAATGTCCGTAGGTATATCCCAAATCGCCACTCTGCGCAACATCCACAAAATCGGCCTCCCACTCTAGCACAACATCTTTGTAGCGTGGATTTAGGTAGTTTTCTTCAATTTCCTTTTTGCCTTTAATTAGAGTTTCGTTTCCTCGGCGAATAACCGCGTTGGAATCTGCAAAAAAGGTAAATCCAGCCTGCATCCCCTGCTCTTTCACCATTTTGGCAAAATCGCGTTCGGCTTGAATTATTTCTTGCTTGTACTTTTCTTTATCGGCCATAGAGGGTTTGTTTTTGCATCCAACGGAAAAAAAAATAGACACAATTAGATATGGTAATAATCGCTTCATAACTTTCATCTAAAATTTAAACATCTTTTACAATCTAGTAAATATAAGCAATAAATAGATATGCCAAATTATCATCAAAAAAATTTAGTAACCCTTGGCTTTGAATCATTAAAAACATATTTTGCAAACCTATTATACCCAAAGTTTAACCTTTAACTATAACCAATATGCAATTCAAAAACATGAGTTTGCGCCTTAGGATGCTTATTCTCTTACTTGGAATTTCCACCATTGTTTACCTATTTGTGTTTATATATCTTATCAGGAGCACTCAGCAAGATAATCTGAATAATGCTCATAAGTATGTTAGTACCCTCGTAACAGAGTCTGCAAGAAGTTTTCAAGACCAACTCAACAACGAACTGAGCGTTACCAAAACGTTGGCTGTTGCTATGCAAGGATTTGTTAATGCCGATGATAAATGGAGATTATCCGTTCAAAAGCAGATGCAGTACGATGTGTTGAAAAAGCATAAAAATATCCGTTCGCTTTGGGTTAACTGGGATTTATCTAAGTTTGATAGAAGAAGCGGCTCAAAAGGCCGATTGCGATGCACATATTACTGGGAAAACGAAACTATACTCTATAGGCAGGACACCGCATCGTTCGAAAATCTTTCCGATAAAAGTTTGTGGGTTACAAAAAATCTAAACGGGAATACCATTCTCGAGCCCTATTTTTATAAATATCGCACCACTGACGATAGGAAAATACACATGACTAGCCTTATTAGTCCAATTGTCTATAATGGACAAATGGTTGGAACAGTGGGCTGCGACATCGACTTAACGGAGATGAAGGAACGGGTTGACAAGCTTCAACTATTCAGCAACAGTTACTCATTCCTACTATCTAATGGTGGTATATACGTTTCGCATCCCGACACATCAGTAATTGGCAAAACCATGGCCGAAATAAATGCTGATGAGGATAAGTCCCAGCATATTTCCGAGAAAATTGCCAAAGGCGAGGCCTTCACAATATCAGCAACCCATTCCGATACAGGCAAAGAGGTTGTTGCCTACTTCAATCCAATAACAATGGAAGGTTCGGATTCTCCTTGGTGTTTGGGCGTTATGGTTATTATTGATGATGTTTTAGACGAATCTAGATCGCGCGGGATTGTGCTTTTTATAGTGGGAATAGTAGGTCTAATTCTTATAACGCTTGTTATTGGAATTGTTTCAACACAAATCTCAACAAGAGTTATTAAAGGGGTGAACTTTGCTTCGCAAATAAGCAATGGCGATTTGAACGCCACAATGGACGATAACTCTGGCGATGAAATTGGACAGCTATCCAAATCGCTCTCCAGCATGGCCGATAGGTTAAGGAGCACATTCC
>JAEXVC010000267.1 GCA_023406715.1 Bacteroidota bacterium
GGCCAATAGCGGCTACAGCCAGTACATTAGAAAAATATCCTGGATACCACTCGCTATCGTAGTTGCTGTTTCCAGCAGCAAATATCACAATACCACCCTTCATTGGGCTGCCAGGGTAGTTTCCGGCTTCGGCTACAAAATAGTCAATAGCTTCTTTTACTGATTGATCATAGCTATATGGCTGAGTGTAACCCCAACTATTTTGCGATATCACTGCGCCATTATCGGCAGCATATATATAAGAGTTCTCAAATAGCCCACCAAAAATTTGAAGCGACATAACTTTTACACCATCTCCTTTGCCGCTACCCCCTGCTACTCCTGATACTCCAATGCCATTATTATTTACTGCTGCTATAGTGCCTGCAACGTGTGTTCCATGAAATTCAGCATCAACGGCTCCTTTATTCTTTTGAAAGTTGTACCCGTTAATATCGTCTATGTATCCATTATTATCGTCGTCAACACCAGCAACACCATTTAACTCGGCTGTGTTCACCCAGATATTATCCTTTAAATCTTTATGTGCCACATCAACACCTTGGTCGTGTATTGATACTATTACATTATTTGCTCCAGCAGTTTTTGTCCACGCTGCGAAAAGGTTGATGTCGGCATCGCCATAACCCGATTGTCCAGTGTTATTATAATGCCACTGGTCTTTAAGATAAGGATCGTTGAATGGCAAGTCCCCCTTTGTACCTGACGAAGGAGAGTAAACTGTCGCTTTTATGGGCGATAACACCTTTTCAAGTTCAACCTCTGCTATTGTAACCTCTTTTAGTTTTTTGAACTGGGCAATAGCATCCTTTGGGTCAACGTTTTCATTGATTTCAACTACATACCATAAATCAAGTCCATGCTTTTTGAGTTTGTTCTCGTTGTTTGCATTGGCTGGGAAAAGCCTATACAGATTGGTTGCAGATGTTGATTTAGCAACAGCATCAAAAGAGGAAATACCAGTCCTAAGGGTTTTGGTAGATCCTTTTACCTGTGCTTTACTCATAGATGCGGATATGGTAGGTGAAATCTTCACCTTAATCATTCCCCTTCGAATTCCATTCTGAAAAACCTGAGTCCATCCTGAAAACGCTATTAGGACGAACAAGCTAATAAGAAGAATTCTTTTTGCTGATATTCGTAAAAATTTGTTCATAGAGAATAGGTTAAATTAGTATTAGTATAAATTTGGGTTGCTTTCATTCATTGTTTGATGAATTCAACTTTATCAGATTTGTATCCTGTAAAGCACTGTTTTTATAATCCTGTCCAAAGGAATTCATAAGACTGAGACCTATAAAGGATACAACCAGCAAAATCAGATACCAAACTTTTGTGAATTTTCTTTTCATAGATTTTAATGTTTAGGTTATTTCTTTGATTTATTATGGTTTGTATTTTTAACAGGTGTTTTCAGCAAATTGTCAAGCAACTTTTTCAGTGCCTCAATCTCTTCCTCTCGTTTCTGAATGTTACTCAGTATTTTCTCTTCTATCTCGTTATTCGCAGTAATTATCGGCTTAGAATTTAAGTCCGACCTAGTTGAATTGACTTTTTTCATTGCCCGTACTGTTTTATGCAATGTTACTAAGTCATATTATGGTTGTGATTTTTTTTGCCCAATTGAAAGTTGAGCATTAAGAAATGATACCCAATAATTAGTTGAGCATACACAAAAAACACCTCTATTACACCCCTATTGAAGTGTATCAAAAATCAGATAATCAGATAAATAATATTGAGCGGTGGAGTTATATTTCGAGAAGAAAATTTACCAGACTTACCTCTTGGTTGGTTATGCCCAGTTTCTTGCGTAATCGATAGCGAGCATTCTCTAAACTATTGATACTTTGACCTGTAATGGATGCAATATCCTTTGATGTCATATTTAATCGAAGAAAAGCAGCTAACTTAATTTCAGAAGGAGTTAAATCGGGAAATTTAGTTTTAAGGTTTCGGTAAAAATCCTCATGAACATTTTGGAATCGAATTTCAAATTCCTCCCACACCTCCTTGTCAGTTATGGATTGCAAATCGAAAATAATCTTTTGGAGAGCCTGCTTGTTATCATCGTTCAGTTTTGTTTTCAGACTCAATAATCGCTGACTTATACCATCAATAAGTTCATTCTTTTGAAGCAAATACATAACATTGGTGGTTAATTCCTTATTCTTAACCATCATTTCGCTTTCAAGTTTTTCCTTTTCCAACCGAATCCGCCGATTCCTACTTCTACTTAAAAAGAAGAGTAGACCTAAAATAATCAACCCCAAGAATAGACTAGATGATACAAGAATATACCTAAACCTAATTTTTTGTTGCCGCACCTCATTCTCTTTTTTTTCAATCTCAAACTTATACTGAAGCTGAAGTTTGGCAATTTCACTATACTTTTTATCGTTCAGCAAACTATCGTTATATGTTTTATACTCTTTAAAATACTCTAAGGATTTTTCATAGTCCTTCATATCTAAGTATATATCCGAAAGAATATTAGCAGCATTTTGCATTACCAGTATCGCTTTTGTTTCTTGGCTAATTTCCAAAGCTTTGTTTGCATAATCAATTGCCTTATCGAACTGTTTAGTATTCTTGTAGTATAACGATAAGAATGTATAGGTCTTGGTAATACCAAACTTATCATTGTTTTTAATTCTAAAATCAAGCGATTCCTTTAAGTATTTGAAGGCGGAATCATAATCGCTCATTTCAATACCTAACTTCCCTAGGTTATTGCAGATGGTTCCAAAAACCTCAACGTCTGTTCCTTTAGATAAACTATACGCTTTTAGGTAGTACTCCTTGGCGGAACGGTAATCCTTTTTTGTTTCGTAAATATTCCCTATGCTGTTGTAAACAGTTGGATACTGATTACTTGGCACTTTAAATTCTTTGTTATTTGAGTTTTTATCCATTATGGCCAATGCCTTAAAGTAATAGTCCAAAGCATCATCGTACTGCTGAAGCCTATCCTTTAAAACTCCCAGATTATGGTAAATAGGGAATAACAACGATTCATCGCCCAATTCTTCTGCAATTCTTAGCGCTTCAATAAAATACTTTAGCGATTCATCGTAGCTTCCTACAAAAATTAAATTGCTAGCCAACTGTGCATAAGAATTGGCAATTAACTTTTTATCACCATTCTGCTTTGCAATTTCAAGAATTTGTTTAGAGTAATCGAGCGCCTCAAAAAGGTTTGCTTTATTGTGTAATGATGTAAGCTCTCGTAAAATCTTAATCTTATTGGTATCAATAGTTTCATTCTCAAGCCTAACCTTCAAACTATCAATTTTGATTTTATCCTGAGCGTTAACTATGTTTAATATGAAAAGGAATAGTATTAAGGCACTTGTTTTCATTCACCAATTATTTATTCTCAAATATACCACTTTATAGAATTTTCACATCATTTCCGTATTATTCCGTTAAATAGTAAATTAGCAGCATAAAACAAAACCCATGCTCACCAAGAATACCATAAAAAGATTATCCTCGTTTCAATCTAAGAAATTTCGTAAAGAGTTCGGTGTTTTTATAGCCGAAGGCTCAAGGCTAATAGACGAACTTCTTAACTCTAACCTCGAAATAAAGGAAATATACTACACCTCGGAATGGAAATACACTAATTTTAACAGCAAAATCTACAGCGAACTAATTTCAAACGATGAGATGAAAAAGATAAGCGCCCTTACTACTCCATCGCAAGTTTTTGCTGTAATAGGTATCCCTGAGTATTATATAGGTGATATTGATTTTGCCAATGAACTAGTCTTAGCCCTCGATACTATTCAAGACCCAGGAAATCTTGGGACAATTGTTCGCTTAGCCGATTGGTTTGGAATTAATAGCATCATCTGTAGCCACGAAACGGTTGATATTTTCTCACCCAAAGTTGTTCAGTCCACAATGGGAGCCATCACTAGAGTTAAAGTAGTCTACTGCGATTTAAAGGAAGAGTTAACCAAAATAAAAAGCAAAGTTCCAATTTATGGAACCTTTATGGAGGGTAGCAATATTTATGAAACGGAATTAAACCCTAAAGGCGTTGTTGTTATGGGCAATGAGGGCAATGGTATTAGCCCAGAAATTGAAAAACTTGTTTCGCAAAAAATTCATATTCCAAGCTTTGCAAACGACAGGACAAATGTTGAGTCGCTCAACGTAGCAATGGCCACTGCAATTGTTTGCTCTGAATTCCGAAAAAATAAAAAGAGGTGTTAAAAACACCTCTTTTTTCGTAATTGGTTAATTTTATAATTTTTCCAACACTAGAACGACCTTATTAAAGTCTGCTGCTGCATTTACCACATTTTTAAAACCTTCAAAATGTTCCAATGCAGTATATACTTCTTTATAGTATTCATCAATGATAATAGTATAGACGTTATTCTCATATGAATAATCTGATATAAAACCGTAAATATTATTATCGCCTGATTTTTCAACAAAATAAAACTTGGAAGCCTCTGGGTTAGCGATTTTATAACCTTCAGGAACTTTTACCCGGATCTTTCTATAATACCAACGATTATGGCTATACTCACCTACAACTTTCCTTTCTTCAGTAAAGTACATTTCTGTTTGAGGCCCAATAGACTCCCCAACATTTAACAGGATTTTATTACCTGCTACCTGTGTAAACGCCTTAGTTGAAAACTCAGAAAATATTAAGAATTCGGCATTTTTGATAAAATCAATATTACTTTTATCTATGGCCTTTAAGGTAACGTATTCAGCATCAGGAGACTTGGAATTCATCAATTCTTTTAAAAATTTTTGTTGGTTTTCGGACTCCATTGACTTATATAAAATATTGAAGTAACCACCACTTAGGCCTTTAAATCCTCTAGTTGTTAGAACTTTTGTTTCTCCATTTTCCGGATTGACAGAAATATCAATATCTAAATTATCATAATTCTGTTCATAACTCGTTGGTTTTATATATTTTATTTTACCTACAGCCGATTCAAAATCACCAATCTTCACAATACCAATAAATAATCCATTTGTAGCAGTAAGGTCTCCATCAACACATCCTAACCTATACGCTCTATTTTCTGGATCGATATATTTGTCAAATTCAGGCAAATAGATTAGATATTTATCCAAATAGTTCCATGATTGAAAATCTGGATCAAACTTGACATCAGTTCTATCCGATGTCAAAACAATTTCATGCTTAATACCTAATGCTTTAAAGATATTTAAATATAATCCAACAACCCCTCTTACGCTTGAAACCTTATTTTTTAGAATATATTCAAAATCATCGAAATCTGGCACATGAAAATCTTGGATGTAAATATTACTTTTTATGTATTCTTCAACTTGAGTTGTTTTTGTGAGATTTGTACCGTCATTTATTGAAATAGTTTTAATCCATTTATCAATCTTCTTAGCATTCTTATCAAGGTAAAACATTTCATAAACCCTCTGAGAAGCATCACTCCAAGTAAGAAGTTTGGCCTGCCCTCGAACAGAATTATAACTTAACCGATAATCTAACCTAGCTCTTCGCGGATTGAAATAAGCATACTTTTCATCCTTTAATTCAGGCATATTAATAAACTCACATCGCAATACATTCCTACCATCTTCCAAAACAGAACTTTCCGGATTTGGAAATCCATTATATCCCTTCGCCTCAAAAATCAGATTTTTAGGTGAAATTAGTTCAAACAATATTTTCTGTATTGGGTATTCAAACTGATAATAATATCTTCCAAAATTTGCTCCATACATCTTTCTTAAAATGTAATACTCAATATCATCACCCTTCTCTATTCCATCAATTGCAAAAATTTTATAGTTATTCTTGCCTTGCTCACTCTGAATCTCTTTAATATTATTCTTGTCAAAGTCAACCGTTTTTCCATTGGGTTTAATGACCCTTGCTTTAATGTCAACAATTTCTATTACGTTGGAAAGAGTTACTGAAATTTTATTGAATGCATTTATTGCATCGTCAGTATTTAGACGAAACTGACGATGAATTAAATGAAGTAACTCCAAATCTCCACTAGGAGAATAATAATATTCAAATTTCTCTTCGGATGTTATCCCAACGATACTTTCCTTTTTATTACTTTCAAGAATGTCTGAATATTGAGGGTTAGTTGTCCACCCTGATTTAGTGTATAAATCCTGAGCATTAACAAAAAAACACAACAAATTTGTTATAGCAAAAAGCAAATACCTATTAATCATATGTTTAGTTATTATTGTTTTTTCTTCAGAACTAATGTTGACCTATAATTTCTATTTATTTGATCAACCATTTTATTCCAATCATTAAACTTATCCTTTAGTATGATTAAGAAATCGTAATAAATTACTTTTTCAAGAACGATAAAATCTTTTTGTAATCTATAGTCTAAGGAGAATCTTAAAAAGCCAAAATTGCCACTATCACTTTGAGGCATATATTTTACTTCATATCCATCGGGTATTTTGAATCGAGTAATTCGCTTTTCTTCGTATTGGAAATCATTGGATATAGGAGAATAGAATGACGATGTATCAATTCTCATATCGCTTAAAGATTTATCAAGGTTTAGATTAATATATATCTCATCTTGAAAACTACTTGTATAATCATTTATTTTAAACCAGTAACGGACCTCCGATGGTTGCTCTCTCTCAAAAACGTTATTAACAGCTACAGTATCAATCTTAAACTTATTGTTTCCCATTGCAAAAAGTTTAGAAAAACGCTTAGGATAATCATTTACTTTTTGGCCTTCCAGCGCCGAAGCTAACTCATACTTATTAAATCCAGTGTGAGTTCTTCTACCATATCCCTCAACAACATTTCCTGATAATACAATATTTACACTATCGATTATTTTGCTGTTTGATGAGGCAAAAACTGGAACTTTATAGATTTTATAGTTATTATTATCCAGGCTCACCATAACTTCTTTCCCTTGAATATGGTATGGAGGAATACCAAAATCCAAATAATTAAAAGTGCCATCAAGAATTGTAAATGTATCATTAATAGGATAGGCAACTACCATATGATTATCAACCAAAGGCAAAGGAAGTTGATAGTAAGAATACGGAATTCTTCTTGTTCCAACCCATGCCAAATATGCCTTTAAATTAGCAATTTCTAGCATTTTCCGGATTAAACCAGACATTCCCTTGCAGTCTCCATATCTTTTTTTAAAAACCTCAACTGGATCGCTCGGTACAAAGCCTTGGTATCCCTCAGAATACGCTATGTATTTAACATTATCCTGTACCCAATAATAAACTGCTTTAACTTTTTCAATTTCCGATTTCTGAGCAGTGATGCTATCTACTAAACTTTTCAATTCATCACTTGAAGAATTATTCATTCTTGCAAGGAATCCATTATAAAACTTGTGTAAATCATCTATTTTCCCATAATAATTTTGAACTTTTCCATTTGACTTGAATTCCTCAACAAACAAATTTATATGAGGACTAAAATGGCTAAGACTAAAGTGATTTGTCACAAGATATTTATAAGGAGGTATATCTTTTACTTCCCATTCGTAGTAGTTATATTTTCCCTTGGAATACTTTTTAAACCCAATATCTATTAACTCCTGGTTGAATATTTTAAAACCCAGTTTAATATCTTTATGTACCTTAGCTATAACTTTTGACTTAACAAGCGGAACATAAGCTTGAAAAAAACTGTTCCCAATAAATCTTGGATTGGAATAAACCGAAGTATAACTCAATTTAGTTATAGCACCTTGAGTTAAGGACGGATAGGCAAACTGTATTTCTTTGGTATCATCATAAAAAGTGTTCCTATCATCATCATGATGAATATCAAATTGCTTAACTTTTATTCTTTCATAACCATTACCCTTTGGTATTAATGATTCTGCTTTTAAATCCTCTATTGAAGAGAAAGAGCCGTAGTATACATAATCATTAGTAAACCCTTTTGCATATTCATTCAAAATAACCACATCCTTCGAGAAATTTTCCCTTACAGAAAGTGTATCATCAACTATGTCAAATAAATATTGAGTTTCTATGCTTAAAATAACAGCATTATACTTAGAGTATTTTGCTTTTATTTCATCGAAATTTATTTTATCCTGTGAATAAACAGCAAAAGAAACAGATAATAATATAATGAATGAAAAATACCTTGTCATCTCTATTTTTTATATCCTACAAAACTGCCACTCCAATAATTCTCAACCTTTAGTAACTTTCCGTTGATGTCAAAATGCTTATGCTCCCCATTTACTTCATCATTCAAATAGGGGGTTATGGTTTTTATATTGCCATTTTCCCAATACTCAATATAATCGCCTTGATATAAACCATATTCACAGGAATACTTCAACTTCGGATTACCATTAACATAGTATTCTATATAATTACCATGCAATTTCCCATCCTTAAACTCTCTTATTTGCCTTATTGAACCATTCCTATAGTATCTTTTTTGGAAACCATCGGGTAAATAGTTTTTAAATTGTTGCTCAAAACTTGGAGTACCATCTGCATAATATGCAAGAACAGGTTGTCCTCCATCAGTAATAAGTAACGTATCGGAAAGTCCAGCACTTTTGTTGTACTGATAGCCAAGCAGTTCACCGTCAGAATAAATTAACTTAACCATTAAATCACCATTAATATCATAATGCATAACATCTCCATTATATTTATCCTCAAAGTAAGATTCCACAACACTCACGTTTCCATTTTCATAATATGCTGTATGAATAGAATCGTTCATATTGTTAAAATACTTTTCAACATAACTTATTTTACCGCTTTCATAAAAATTAACCCAAATACCTTCCTTTATGTCGTTCAAATAATTTCCTTTAGTTAGAATTTTACCATCTTCTGAATATCGGGTAAACTCTCCTTCCTTGTTACCATTAAGAAAAGAATACACTGAAGACTCCTTCCCATTTGGATGATACCATTTAAACATTCCGTCATACCTACCTCCCAACATGCTAGACTCTGACAAAATAATATTATTGGAGCTCTTACTTGTATATTTTGTTGTCTCTAAGAAATTGATATAGTTAGTTCTCTCCCCTTTTTCGTCAAACTCTTCCTGAACTAGCAATGAGTTATCTTTAAACTTATTTCGCATTTTAACTTTACCATCGACTGCATAATAAGTAACAAAACCATTAAGTTTATTTTTAATTACATAAGAAGTGTACTCCATTGTTCCATTCTCTAAGAAATTACTCCACAAGTTATCCTGCTCTTCATCCTTATAGTACCCTTTGGCAATTACAATTCCACTCGGAGTATAACCAGTATAAGGGCCTTGAAGTGTGCCTTTAACATAACTATAAACTTCTTTCAGAGTTCCATTGGGGTGGAAATACTTATATTCTCCATCAATTTCACCATCTTTGTAATTAAATACTTGATTTGGATTGCCATTTCTATAATAGTTTGTCCAAACGCCAACTCTCACTCCCTTATTAAATTCTCCAGACGTTCTTTTTTTGCCTGGGCTAAAGTATGTAACGAAACTGAAAGTCCCTTTTGAATTTCCATAAACAGAATACTCTTTGCCACTCTTGTCTATCGATGCAACTCGAATAATAGTTCCATTATCATATTTTTCCTCAAGAACCTTTTCTCCTTTATAGTTGAAGTAAGATATCAATCCATGATAATTTCCTTCAGAGTTCACATTACTTAAGCTTTCTAAAACACCATTATAATGATACTCTTTTATTTCGCCAGAAACTTTTTCATTTGAAAAAGTCAATGTTTTCTTCAAATTACCGTTACTATAGAAATACTCCCAAATGCCATTTTCTTTTCCAGCATTGTAAGCACCTTTAGCACTCAACTTTCCATTAATAAAGTATTCCGTAAACTCTCCTTCCAAAACCCCATTTTTATAAAAATATTTGGAAGCCAATTTGCCGTTCGGATGAAATGAATTATAATATCCATCCAACTTATCATCGGTATAATTAAACTCTTCCTTTACAATGCCAGATGGATAAAATATCTTACCTACGCCATGCCTTTTACTACTCTTAAAATTTGTTACTTGCTGATTAACACCAAATAAATCAAACCAACGAACATCACCGCTTACTTCATTATTAATATAATTTGCAACAAGACTCACTTTCTCTGTTTCATGAAACTTTTTAAACTCTCCTTCCAAAACCCCATTTTTATAATGCTCTACCACTTTTAAAAGTCCATTGTCGTAATAGTACTTCCATTCACCCTCCTTTTCTCCATTTGCAAATTTACCTGTAGACATTAACTCTCCATTTGAGTAATAATAAATATAAATACCCTCTTGTTTCCCCTCCGAATTCAAATTTCCCAATGAGTAAAGACTACCGTTATCGTATTTGGAACAGTCTAATGTATAGTCCTTACCATCAATATTAATACTTCGGGATTTCCCTATTGTAGAAAGTTTACTTCCAGTATTATAAAACTCCTTTAAAGTTTTCTCATTTTTTTTCTGATACTTAACAACTGACTCACGCCCTGATGAACGTAAAATGGTGTAAAGAAATGGTTCTAGATGCTCTCCTTCCTTGATTTCTTTAAAAAAAGGAAAATATAACTGTGCCCAAAAATCACTTGACTCAGAATTATATGGTAAAGACTCTAAAAGAAGTTGAGTTTGCCTTACAATACTGGCATCAAAATCAATTGCAGATTTATATCTAGAACTTAAAGCAACTTTTGAATTAATAAGATTATCAACATCCTCAAAAAGAGAATTTTCGGTGATTGGATCGATAAACTGTCCCATTGAAGTATCTCTAACACCCGAAACAAGATTCTCCAAGTATACCAGTATAGAATTACTTCGATTACTTGAAGGCTCTAAGGCCAAAAAAGTTTCTAAAGATAGTATTGCTTTAGTTATTAACCCCTGACGAGCCATTAACATACCCAGATGCATATGACTCGAGGAATGATATACATTACAACGTAGTGCATCCTGGAAACACTCCTGAGCTTTTGAATAGTTTTTCTGATTTAAATATGTAATACCTAAATTATAATACAATTGATAAGAGTATGGGTAACTCTTGATTGCCTCGTTATAAGTTTCTATAGCCTTTTCAGGGTTCCCTGAATAGTCATAAGATGTTCCCTTTGTTCTAAGTAAATACTGCCTATACCCACTTGGTTCAGCCAGTCCTTTATTTGCAATTATTATAGCACTATCATACTTCTCCATTTGTAAATAGCATAGCGCCATTTCTGTTAACATATAGGTATAGTTGGAGTCATTCTCTTGAACCATTTTATACATTTTCAAGGCGTCCTCATACTTATTCTCATCGAAAAGAGATACTCCCTTTTTTATAATTTCATCAGAAGATGTGTTCTGTGCATTTAAACTAACACCTATAAAAATTAAAAAGATAAATAATACTGTTTTTTGCATACTTAATTCTTTTAAAATTATTTTCATTGTGAATTGATTAACAAAATTAATCTTAAGAATTAATTTGGCAAATCAAAAAAAATGCTCTTCAACAAGGAATTCATATTTAGATGAAAAAAACTTAAACACATCAAAAAATATTTCTTAATAGATTAAATAGAATTTATAATCACAATAAATACCAAAGATATCCTTCTATTTGCAATAAACCCGGAATAATAAAAAAAGGATTGCCTTTTGGCAATCCTTTTTTACAAAGTATTATTTAAAACTAAATTTTACCGGCCTCCTTTAGCGCTTTTTCGAGTTGATTAACAAGGTCGTCCATACGTTTAACTACAGCCATAAATGGCTCTTTTGTAGATAAATCAACTCCCGCATTCTTTAACAATGTAACAGGGTAGTTACTTCCACCCGACTTCAAAAGAGTTAAATAACGCTCCTGTGCTTTTGCAGCATCCTGCTTAGTTTGCGCTTGTGCTATTTGGGTAAACAAACTCTGCGATGCAGAGAATGATACCGCATAGTTATAAACATAGTAATTATGGGTAAAGAAGTGAGTTACCCTTGGCCAAGCATACTTAAAGTTATCGGAACGTTCAAATATATTGCCATTGTACTTCACATCAATATCATAGTATGTTTTTGCAATAATCTCTGAATTTATTGGGGCGTCCTTTTCAATCAATGTATATATAGCATACTCAAACTCTGCAAATTGGGATTGACGGTAAAAAGTACCAGCAATATTATCGATAGCCTGAACTAGCAAAGCAATTTTCTCATCGGGAGTTTTGGCATTTTTAATCATATGATCCAATAGCATATTCTCGTTGAATGTTGATGCAACCTCAGCAACCATCGATGTGTAATCAGAATATGTGTAGGGCTGATATTTGCTGCTCAACATGCTATGAATGGAGTGTCCTAATTCATGAGCAAGCGTAAATACGTTATCGCGCGACTCATTCCAATTCATCAAAATAAAAGGATGTACACCATAAATACCCCAACTATAAGCACCTGTTTGCTTTCCGGGTTTTTCATACACATCAATCCAACCTCCGGTTAAAGCAGTACCTAGCAAACCATTGTACTCATCACCCATTGGTTTTAGACAATTCTTAACAACATCAACAGCCTCTTCCCATTTATAGGACTTAACATCGCTCGATAGTTCAAACGACTCATCGGAGTAATAATATTTATCCAAACCTAACGCCTTCTTGCGTAACTCGCGGTACTTTAATAATGGTGCGGTGTTGCTGGATGCCACATCAATAAGATTAAAGTAAACATCTTTTGGAATCTTATTGGGTTCCAAGAACGATTCAAGTGTTGAATTATAACCCTGAAGCTGTGCACTTGCCCATAGATTTTGTGCAACTCCCATCCATATATCGGCATAGGTATTTTTGTTTTTAGCATAAACGTCCTCGCGTGCAAAGGCAGTAATTTTTCTATCGTTTTGGTTAGGATTTGTAGTAAATACCTTAGTTGCCGCAGCAGGACTTGTCACAATCTCCTCGCCAGTAGATAGAGTTACTTTATGGTACTCCATATCGGCCTTGGATAGTGAACTATATGTACGCAAGGATGCACCTAACGCTTTACTAAAATAGGTTAGTGTTTTCTGTGTTTGCTCATCGAGTATACGGTCTAGTTGACTGTAGAAACTCTCAAAGTCGTGCGCATATATGGCAATTTCCTTATTCTCTTTCATCCAACCTTCAACCTTTTCACGTGGAATTGTTTTAAGCTCTGGGCCAATCCAAGCTGTATTACGACCCAATTCCGCACCTACAGTTTGAAGTTCAAGCAGTTTTGTAGAATAAATTGGATTTTTGCCATCAATATCCTTGCTTAATGAAGCATAAACATAAAGTTTGCTGAAAGTTTGAGAAATTTTCTCTGAGAATTTTTTATAATCCAACATCACCTGCGCACTCTCACCCAATCGACCTTTAAAAGAATCAAACTTTGTAATTTGTGATTTTATCCAGTCCAAATCCGCA
Source organism: Bacteroidota bacterium (assembly GCA_023406715.1). Lineage (GTDB taxonomy): Bacteria > Bacteroidota > Bacteroidia > Bacteroidales > Tenuifilaceae > SB25. The sequence continues at coordinate 13,426 of JAEXVC010000267.1, forward strand.
GTCCAAGCCTCCCAGTTTTGGTAAACATCGGTTAAACGCCAGTTGTACTTATAAAAATCATCCTTTGTCTCAGTACTAGCCTTAGGCTGGGCAAATAAGCCAATACCAAATAGCATAAATGCAATAGTTAATAGTTTTTTCATATAGATAAGATTTTATTTAGGTTTTTACTATACGCCTTTGATTTACATTCAATGCAATAGTTTATTGTTTAAAGTTTATCAATACAGCTAAAGAGTATTAATTTACCCCTTCTAGCCTTTCTTCAAATAATCCTCCAATATTGATAGTATCTCGGGCATATTTCTCCGTCCAAAACCAATACGGGTATGTGAATTCCCATACTCAAAAAGTTCCGATGGTAAAATCATAATTCCGGTCTCCTCTACAAGCCGCTCAGCAAAATCCATTGTGCTTTCTTTAATATTCAGTTTGATAAATGCGGTTGAACCAGAAACCGGCTTTGGAAAATTGAATAGTTCAGCATTACGGTTATGAAACTGCTCAAAAATAGAGATATTGGCTTTTATCTTTGCTAAATTGGGTTCAACAAAACTCGCCATATGGTTCAATGCAATTGTTCCCAACACCTCGCTTGGCGCACTGCTACATATAGAAAGATAGTCCTTAAACGATTCTACTTTCCGAAGAAGTTGTTTATTCTTTGACGTTAACCAACCCAACCGAAGCCCTGCCAAGCCAAATGTTTTGGCTGTTCCCCATAAACTTATGGCGTTCTCATACAAATCGGATGCTGACAGCAACACGCTACAACCGTGATTTAGAAAACGGTACATCTCATCGGAAAAAATTGCTATTCCGCGTTGTCTGGCCAACTCTATGATATACTTGAATTCATCGACATTCGGGCTAAAGCCTGTTGGGTTATGTGGAAAATTTACAATGATTAATTTGGTATTATCTTGTATCAAATTCTTTAAATCCGAAGGATTATAGTACCAACGACCCTGCTCAATTGATGGTTGCCAATAGGAAATATTGCAACCTATATCCTTTGCTACTTGGTAAAGCGATTGATACATTGGGGACATACATATTACATTGTCGCCAGCGTTCAATAAAACATTCATCAGAATAAAGTTTGCTTCACCAGGCGATGCAACCAAAATTTCATCCAACTGAATGGTTTCGTAATGTTGCTTTATTGCAACGCGCAAGAATT
>JAEXVC010000062.1 GCA_023406715.1 Bacteroidota bacterium
AACCTTTAACTATAATCATTGGGTTTACTTTTACGGGAAAACAATCGAATTAATACAAAAACTGCCAAAAAAACACCAAAAAAAACGACTGCTACAGGCTGTGCATACTTCAAACCAAAAGCACCAAATCGTTCAAAAATTAGCACAGGAGCAATCATTGGGTGATAGGCTACAATTACCACTGCGCCAAACTCGCTCATTCCACGGGCAAACATCATCACCAAACCCGAAACTATGCTTCGCCAAGCCAGCGGTAGCGATATGGTAAAAAATACTGTCGCAGGCGATGCACCCAAATTAAGTGCGGCTTTCTCCAAACGCTCAGGAACAAGTGCAAAGCCCTCGCGTGCTGCATTAATCAGAAATGGAATACTAACAAAAGCCATAGCCAAAGCAATTCCAGCGGGCGCTCCAATCAACTCCAGACCAACTGCCGATGAAGTTTTGCCCATAAAACTATCGCGAGCAATAAAACCCAGAATTGCAATACCTGCCGCAGAATGCGGAACAACAACAGGTAAATCGATAATTCCCAGAACAAGCCGTTTAAGAGGAAAATCGTAACGTGCAAGCAAATAGGCCAAAGGAATGGCTAAAACAGAAAACACAAGTGTTGCCGCCATCGACACCCAAATTGTAAGCCAGATGCTATCTATCAGCTCCTGCTCTGCAGCGGTATCAACTAAAGTTTTAACAGGAGTTGATATTACCATTCCAAGTAAAGGTGATATAATAAAAAGCAATACAAGACCACCCAGTAAGGCTGCAATCAGCCTAAACCAAGAGAAGTTTGTATGTTTTAATACTTTGCTAATCATTTTCTTTCTTAGGTGACGGGTGACAAGTGATATGTGACAAATAAAGCAATAAAAAACATTTCCCTGTCATTCTTCATTTGTCACCTGTCACAATTAAATTATTTTAAAGCGAATACTTTCAACGGTTCCGGAATACTATCAAAAGATGCAGTGGGACTTGGCACAACAGGGGTTTGTCCCATTTGTTTTAGTATTGCTAATCCACCATTTTGGCTCAAAAAGAACTTGGCAAAGGCTATAGCCAACTCAGGGTTTTTACTATTTTTTGGAATGGTTAAGCCATAAACCATTGGTTCTCCAACCATTTTTACTGTTGAATTTGGAGTTTTACCAAGAACTTCAACATCAACCTTTGAGTAAGTTGACTCATACGAAGGAGAAGAAAGGTTTACCTCTAGCGGAAGGCTCAAATACTTTAGGTTATGCTGAACCGCTACCGATTTGTAAAGAAAAATATAGTCGATAGCACCTGTTTCCAACAAAGCAATCAAATCGACCTCCTTGGGGCGAATAAACTTGTTGTCTTTTTGCAAAACCTTTTCAGCAATTCCTGCATTCTGGTAATATAACTCTGAAAGTTTAAGGGTCATAACTGTTCTATAACCACATGGGTCGGAATTGGGGTCGCTACGACCAAAAGCAACGTCATCCTTCAACAGTATATCGAGCCAGTTGCTCAAACTTATCTCATTAGCGTAACGCGACTTATCGTGGTACACTATTGCCATTTCATTCCCTGCAAAGGGAATATTCCACGATGCAAAATCAGGAATAAGCAACTTATCTATCACCTTATAATCGGCCGATGCGAACAAATCGCAGGGTTTACCCAATTCAGATATTTTACGTGCACACTCCACACTTCCTGCTGCCTCAAGGTAAATTTTGACCTTTGGATTAGCCTTGGTAAAACTATCAACGACAGCCTTCATTGGCATAGACAGGCTTCCTGCATGAAAAACTATTAACTCGCCAGAGTTAGATTGCTTAGCATCTTTAGCTCCACAGGAAAAAAGAAAAAAGGAAGCAATAAATAGAAATGTGCATTTAATGGCTCTCATACGAATACTTTTATTATTTAAAACTATACGAAAAACTCATCTGAAAGAAACGGCCAGGTGACATCAACCCCTTTTTATCGGCGTAGGGCTTATCCAGTAAATCAAACACATCCAAGGTCAACTTAAAGTCCTTGTACTCTTTCCAAATCCTTAAATCGAATGTATTCCAGAAATCGTTTTTGTAGCTGTTAACCTCATCGCCCCACTGTTCACCAATAAATGTCCAAATTAAACCTGCATTAACGTACTTGCTCACAACAAATGCCTCAACGGAAGCTTGCTCTATTGGCACTTCGGCCAAAGCCTTATTAGTCAAATCAATATTAACCAACGAATTGGCTTTAAATTCAGTAATTTTCGAGCGATTGAAAGAGTAGTTTCCTCTCAAAAGCATCCATTTAACAGGGACAACTTTAAGTGATATTTCTCCACCATAAACCTTAACGCTTGTAATGTTGTCCCTTTTAACAATTGGCTTAATTTCAGAACCTCCGGTATCTATTGAATCGCCAGTGGAAACGAAATACTGAAAATCGGAACCGTTGGAGTAAAATGCAGCGATATCGAATCTAACCATATTATTGAATTTAACTCCGCCTCCAAGTTCATAGGTTATTAGGTGCTCAGGTTTAAGGCTAGGATTAGCCAACTTAAAGCCTTTTGTAATTTTTCGTGACGAGCATAAATCGTCTAGCTTTGCTGGCATAAATCCCGAGGATACAGAACCGTAAACGCTCATCCATTCGAAAGGCATAAAGCGCACACCCAATTTTGGATTGATTGATTGCCACGAATTTTCGGGGAAATACGCTACAGTATCGTTAGCAAATCCAGTATTCTTAGTTGGGTCAACCACGTTAAGATAGCCATCAAAAAAGGTTGCATAATCGAACCGCAAACCAGCCAATATTTTCAACTTACCGTTAAACAGATTCTGCTCATCCTGAACAAATGCAGCGGCAAAAGTTACCTTGCCATCGCGCTCAACATAATCGGTGGATGTACGGTAGATATCCTCGGCATCCATCCAGCCGTGCTTTAGGTCGACACCTAAAGTAATGTTATTGCTAGGAATTAAATGGCGCGAAGCATTTGCCCATAAACCTACATCACCCGAAACCTGATTGGTATGAAAAAGTTTATACTCTGCGCTGGTATTCAAATTTTCGTTTTGCCTTTTATAAACCTCGTGCTGTGCAAATCCATAAATGTCGAGAAGATACTCTCCAACCTTTCCGTTGTAGCCAAAACGTATACGCTGCGTAGTGT
>JAEXVC010000065.1 GCA_023406715.1 Bacteroidota bacterium
ATGCTTAAGGGTTTCACCTTGTTGTCAATGATATGGTTCAATTCATGGTAAAAAAGATTGAAAAACTCAATCGGGTTTAACTGTATGGGTGAGAATCGTTTGTTTGGTTCTGGATTCTCAACAAATACAATTTCTCTTGAATTAGCAAGCCTTTTAGGTAGTTGATTAAATATTTCGGAGTATATTTTATTATTAAACTCAAGATCATACTTAGTGGTAAAAAAATCGTCTAACGACTTAAAATCGTAACTGAACTCATGAATATTGGTTTGTTCTGTAAAATTAATTTTTTTCATAATATTTTTTAAAAAGTTAAAACGCTCATTATTAGTGCTTTTCAAAAAATAAATTATATATAATGATAATCAATACGTTAACAAATTAACTAAATGTGTTGTTTTCAAAACGCTTAATATCAGTTTTTTGTAAAATATATACTTTTGAAAGTACCATGAATCCTAATTTTCAAAAAAATCAACATGCTATTTATTGTAACGCGCAGTATATTAATATTATAGTTTAATTCGTTTTTCGTAAATTACTGTAAAACAGCGTTATGTATTTTATAAATATTTAAAGCGCAGATTATCAAAAAATTAGTTGATAATTATTCTATTGTATGTTAATTATCAGCGTTTTAACTGGCCGTAGACAAATTTATTGTCATATTATTATACGAATTTATAATGAAACTATAGGCTCATTCTGTTTTTGATTGATTAAAATCCTAAAATTATCAAAAAAAGACACTACGATATTAAAAATCAAGTTTAATTTTATCAGCAGCATCTCGTTTTGCTTGATTAACTATCTTAGCATATCTCTGTGTAGTTTTAAGGTCGGTATGTCCTAACATTTTCGAGACAGTATATATATCTGTTCCATTGGCGAGTTGAAGTGTTGCATAGGTGTGACGGAAGCAATGGAAAGTTATATCTTTGGTAATGCCTGCAGCACCAATCCATTGAAAAAGATGTTTATTATGATATGCAGAGTATTTTAACTCACCAAACACTAACGCATTTTGCTCTTCTTTTTCTCCTAAAAGTTTAAAGGCTTGCTCTGAAATTGGATGAAACTCAACGCCTTTAGTTTTTTTTTGAGTAAAATTGATAAAGTAACCTTGACCCTCAACGAACTCTATCTCTTTCCATGTTAATTTTTGTAAATCTGAAAATCTTAGTCCTGTGAGTGCAGAGAATAGGGCCGCTTTTTTGAGTATTGGGTTTTTGCATTCAGTCTTAATAAGGCTGTTTAGTTCTTGAAGTGTCAAATAGTTTCTTCTTGTTTCAAGTTCTTTAATCGGTTCAAGCCTTGCATTTATATCTGATTGAATAAAACCATCCTTATAGGCTTGCTTTAGAGCCGCTTTAAGTTTGTTGAAGTAGGATAGGGCTGAATTTTGGGCAAGGGTAGTTTTGATACTTTTATTGCTTTTGGTGGTAAGTAAATATTCCTTAAACTCATTACACCATTTATCGCTGATATCACAAAACCTAAAAGAGCCATTTGTAAAGTTCACCAGATACTTATATGCAGACATCCAATTATCATGTGAAGATGTTTTCCTTTTGTCAGCAAGCGTCTTAAAGTATTCAACAAAGTTCTGTTCACCTAATTCTTTAAGTTTTAGTTGTTCTCTTTCAAATTCATTATAAATCTCAGGTTTATTTAATTCGTTTTCCTTTTTCTGTCTTATTTGTTCAGCTATTCTTAAAGTATTGGTATTATGGTTTTTTTCAACTGGGCTAAGTTTGACCCTTTTAGGTTCACCTTTTGAACTAAGCACTTCCACGTAACGCTTTTGCTCTTTACCCGAATCATCAAGATATTTTTGTTCTTCAATCTCAAATTCATTAAATAGGAACATGTTCAAGAACTCTCTTCGTGTTTGTTTTCCAGTTGTAGAATTAACAATTGCTGGGTAAAAGTCCAGATACAGACTTTGTCTATTGCCTGAAATCGACTTATGTCTTAATTTAACTTTTATAGCCATACTTTATGTTGTTAGTTTAACGTAATAGTTTGTCAAGGTCTACACGCTTAATTAAGGTTCTTCTTCCAATTTTTGAAGCCTTCAATTCGTCTCTTTTAATTAATCGCCAAATAGTCCAGCGGCTTATTGATAAAAGCCTGCAGGTTTCATCTACGGTTAAGAACTCTTTTGCTTTAAGTTCCTCTTGAGGTTTTGCTTTAATGCGTTGAGTTTCAATATTACTTGCTTCGATTTTTACGGCTTTAAGCCTAGCTTTATAGGCTCGTTTAGCGCAATTATCGCTACAATATTGAGTTTTGGTTGTTCTGGCTGTAAACTCATTACCGCAATGTTGACAAATTCTTTGTACCTGTATATTCGAACTCATAATTGTTGCATAACGTTTCTAATTGTTTCATTAAGTTGCATTATGTTGCAAATTTTATCTAAAAAAACGAGTTGAGGTACAAAAATTATTTTCAACTCGTTCGAGGTACAACAAAGGTACAAAAGTGATTAAAATAAAGCAATAATATCACAAAACTATTTTTTGTGATATATTTATAAATATAGTGAAAATCAGATGATTAATTTAATATTTTTGGATATGTTGGTGGATTGATTTGAGGCAGTTACTTTCCAATGCAAAACTTGGAGAATATATACCCAAGCACCTCATTATTAGTTATTTCCCCTGTGATTTCACCCAAATGGTAGATGGCCTGACGAATATCAATGGCTAGCAAATCACCAGAGATATTTGCCTTAAGTCCAACCAATGCTTGATTTAGGTTTTTCTGGGTATTAATCAACGAATCGTAATGGCGAGCATTGGTAACAACCACATCCTCGTTCTCGGGCTGACCGCTTAGACCAATCTCTATAAGTATCTGGGTTAGTAAATCGATGTTGTGTCCACCTTTTGCTGATATTGAGATTGACTTACAACCAAACTGTTTGTTGATTGCAGTAACCAAATCAACGGTATGTTGTGGGTTGGATTTATCCTCCTTATTAACAAGCACAATTAGGCTTTGCTCGTTGGTTAGCTTTGGCTTAAACTCCGATATTGCCGTAAGGCAATCGGTCATACTTTCCTGAGCATCCAGCAGGTAAAGTACAATTTTTGCCTGTTCTATTTTGTTGAGCGCACGCTCAATTCCAATGGACTCGATGGTATCGGAGGTGTGGCGTAGCCCAGCGGTATCGATAAACCTAAAGTTGATACCTCCTAAATGGATTGTATCCTCAATGGAATCGCGGGTTGTACCTGCAATTTCCGATACAATGGCCTTTTCCTCGTTGAGCAAACGGTTCAGCAGTGTGGATTTACCCACGTTAGGTTTACCAGCAATGGTAACCGGAATACCTGTTTTTATGGCATTACCGTGACTGAACGAATCTATTAATCGGTTTATCTCTGCAAGAATACCGTTAATTAGCTGCTCAAGTTGTGTTCTATCGGCAAATTCAACATCCTCGTCGCTGAAATCGAGTTCCAACTCAATAAGCGCGGTAAACTTTACCAGTTGCTCGCGGAGCGATTTAAGTTTATCGGAGAAACCGCCACGCATTTGCTGCAAAGCAACTCGGCGGGCAGCCTCGCTCGACGATGCAATAAGGTCGGCAATGGCCTCAGCCTGCGATAGGTCAATTTTTCCGTTAAGGAAAGCGCGTAAGGTAAATTCGCCAGGTTTGGCAAGACGAGCACCATTTTTTATGAATAATTCAAGAATCTGTTGTTGAATAACTACCGAGCCGTGGCACGATATCTCAATGCTATCCTCGCCAGTGTAGGAGTGGGGCGCTTTAAAGATGCTCACAAGTACATCGTCCAAAACTCTGCCGTTATCCATAACCGAGCCGTAATGAATGGTGTAAGGTTTTTGGTTGGCTAGTTTCTTGCCTTTTTTCGATGATTGGAAAACGCTATCGGCAATGGTAATGGAATCCTTACCGCTAAGGCGGATAACCGCAATGGCGCCCATTCCTGCGGGTGTGGCAATGGCAACTATGGTAGAATCGTCGAGCATCAAAATCTGAATTTTCTGCAAAGATAGTCCCTTTTGTTTATAGTTGTTTACCAAGGTTGCTAGCGCGCGATTTTATCGCGTGCTTCTTTCTAGTTATTGCCACACGACAGGAGTCGTGCGGCAGCGAAGGCAGCGATGGAATTGCTAGCTAAAGTTTTAAAAATTTAATTGTTGATAACTGTTCCTTCATAATTTTGGTTATTTGCCAGATTTTTCGTAACTTATAGATTGATAATTTTTTAGGATATTAATGTCTAACCAAAATAGATTATTTATGGATGGTAATACAAGTAACGAAACTTTTTCTTATGGTGAAGAGATTGATAATATTAAGAATAGTCGAACACGAGAAGATGAATTTATCAAGATGATAGAGTCTGCATTATATCTAAAAATCGAAGAAGTTTCAAGTTTAGCATATTTAATTAGGAGAGAATCTGGATGTATAGAAGATGGTTCAATAATTCTTAATGCTCGAATTCCCAATAAGAATATTAAGTTAGAAGGAACTCGATATTATTACTCCAAGGGAAGAAAAGTAATTCATTTTACTTCTCTATCTGCTTTATTTTCAATTATTAATGATGGAGCATTACGACTGTACAACTTACATAATAGTAATGATAGTTGTGAATATTCATTTGCTTCAAATCAATTTAGGGAGATTTATAGTTTACAAGGCTTTAATGAAAAAAAGATAGAGGGTTATATTGAAAAAATTAAAGAGTATTCTTTCATTTTGTCTACTGCTTCTACTGATGAAATAAAAAATAAAATCCTTTGGGATAAGTATGGCCAAAAAGGTAGAGGAGTTGCTATTGAGTTTGAAATATTAAATGAATTAAATGATTGGGAAAACTTTTACTTTTCTAATGTATTTTATAATGAACTTGAAGAGTTTGAAGATTTAAAAGAAAAATGGAAAAGGATTCAATTAGATAATAAGCAGATTAATTATCAAGTAAAACTGAATCAATTGTTAAGTTTACATAAATCAAAATATAATTGCTCTGATGAAAAAGAAAATTGGTCTGAAGAAAAAGAAATAAGATTATTAACTTTATATCCAGAGGTTTTTCATACAGAACCTTTTAAAGAAAGAATTTATTCGGATTTTAAACTTGATAAAGCGGATAAACCTATAAAGTATTTTAAACTTCCGCTTTGTGATAAAAACGGAGAATTTATTGAGAAGGAACTGAATAGTCGTCCTGAATATTTCTGGGAAAAAATTCCAAGATTAAGAATTTCAAACATTTACTTTTCTTGTGATTGTCCAATAAGTAATGATGATTTTACGAACTTTCAAGTTGATTTACAAAGTTATATTTACAAAAAGATGAATTGTTGGGTTGGTAGTTTACCTAATAAGAAAATTGAATACGAGATTACATCAACAAACTTTAACTCTTTCTTTTAACGATTCACGTTTAACTTCTCACGAAATCCCTATCTTTGCGGCTTAAATTTTTAGAGGTAGATGATTTCAGTTGACGGATTAACAGTAGAGTTTGGCGGTACTACGCTTTTTAAGGATATCTCGTTTGCTATTAACGAGAAGGATAGAATTGCGCTGATGGGTAAGAACGGTGCAGGAAAGTCCACGCTGCTTAAGATTTTGGCAGGGGAGAGGACACCTTCCCGCGGAGTGGTTTCAGCCCCCAACGATGCTGTTATTGCCTATCTGCCTCAGCACCTGATGACCGATAATAAGATGTCGGTTTTTGAGGAGACATCACAAGCATTTGCTCATATTTTTGAGATGGAGGCCAAGATTGAGGCAATGAATGCCGAATTGGCCAGCCGAACCGATTACGAGTCGCCAGAGTACTACAAGTTAATTGAGGATGTTACCACTTTAAGCGAAAAGTTCTATTCCATTGAAGAGGTAAACTATCAGGCTGAGGTTGAGAAAATTCTATTGGGATTAGGCTTTGTCCGCGAGGATTTTAACCGCCCAACTAGCGATTTCAGCGGAGGTTGGCGTATGCGTATTGAGTTGGCCAAGATTCTGCTCAAGAAGCCCGATTTAATCCTGCTCGATGAGCCCACAAACCATTTGGATATTGAATCGATTCAGTGGTTGGAGGATTTCCTGATTAATAGCGCCAAGGCGGTAATTGTGATATCGCACGACCGTGCTTTTGTCGATAATATTACCAACCGTACCATTGAGGTTACGCTTGGACGAATTTACGATTACAAGGTAAACTACTCAAAGTACCTCGAGTTGCGTAAGGAACGTCGAATTCAGCAGCAGAAGGCTTGGGAGGAGCAACAAAAGATGATTGCCGAAACCGAGGAGTTCATTGAGCGTTTTAAGGGAACTTACTCCAAAACCAACCAGGTTAAGAGTAGGGTAAAAATGCTGGATAAACTCGATATGGTTGAGATTGACGAGGAGGATACATCGGCGCTGAAGTTGCGTTTTCCGCCATCACCACGTTCTGGAAATCACCCAGTAATTGTTGATAGGGTTGGAAAATCGTACGGCGACCATTTGGTATTCCAGAACGCCACTTTCACCCTTGAACGAGGCGATAAGATTGCCTTTGTGGGTAAGAATGGCGAGGGAAAATCTACCCTTGTTAAGGCCATTATGAAGCAAATTGACCACGATGGAAATCTTAGCCTTGGGCATAATGTAATGGTGGGCTATTTTGCTCAGAACGAGGCATCGCTTCTCGATGAAGAGGTAACCGTTTACCAAACCATTGATGATGTAGCTGTAGGCGATATTCGTACTAAAATTAAGGATTTGTTGGGTGCATTTATGTTTGGTGGCGATAGCTGGACCAAAAAGGTGAAGGTTTTATCGGGAGGAGAACGTACCCGTTTGGCAATGATTAAGTTATTGCTTGAGCCTGTTAACCTGCTAATTCTTGACGAGCCAACTAATCACTTGGATTTACGCACCAAGGATATTCTGAAAGAGGCGCTACAGAACTATGATGGAACGTTAATAGTAGTATCGCACGACCGCGATTTCCTAAATGGCTTAGCGAATAAGGTTTACGAGTTTGGTAATAAGCGGGTAAAAGAGTACTTAGGCGATATTCAGTACTTCCTCGAAACTAAGAAGTTGGATAACCTGAAGGAGATAGAGCGGAAAACTAAATAATAACAAAAAATAAAACTCCAACTTGGGGTTTTATTTTTTGTCTATGGTGTATTATACTATTTATCCTTTTTCTTTGTGGTTAAAACTTTGTAGAAAAAGTATCCGGTAAAGTAAAAAACTACTCCCCATACCAGAATTATTGTTATTAGTGCTGATGTATTCATAGTTAAAGTAGATTTAGTTTTTTCCTACGGTTGTATGCAAAGTAAACCATAACGGCTATTCCAACGAATAAACTTAGAAGCAGAATGCGAGCCATATCGATATAGAAAACTCTGTTAATAATGTTTCCTTTAAAGATAGGAGTGCCAACTTCTACCACATCGCCTTGTTTCACTATCACCTCGTAGTTTTTCTTTACAAGATATAGCCGTGAGTTGCCATTATTGTCTACTTGCAAGAAATCCCTTGAGTTCTCTTTAACAATGCCTTGTACTGTACCAGAACCCTCAGAGTAAAATTCATCGGCAAAGTAATCCTTATTAGGGCCAATGGCCTTGTGGGTTATCTGCCCAATAATACTCTCGTTATGGACTTTCCATCCTGTAAAACTAATTTTCGACCATTCATCATTCTCTGGGCGAATAAGTGAACTCACGAAGACAACAATTAAAATTACTGGGGTTACATATTTTAGGATAGGAATGAATATTCTTGGTAGTTTAATATCGGCACCCTCGGTGATTTCCTTCCAACCTTTATCCAAACCAAATACCCAGGCAAACATAACCGATTCAAACATTGCGAAAACAAAGAGCGCCACGGTTCCTCCCCAGTAGTCGTACTCATCAAAAACGCCTTCTTGGAAAAATAGTACTGTTGGTAAGCCAAGTATTAGTATTGATAATCCAAATCCAATTGCAGCCTTTTTCCTACTCCATCCGTATTCATCCCTAAAAAAGCCAACAACAGGCGTTCCCATTGCTAAAGAGGATGTAATACCTGCAAAGAATAGCAATCCAAAGAAAGCCACACCTGCTAAAGCAGACATCACTTCACCCCACTGAGCAAATAGGAAAGGCATTGTTCTGAAACCAAGACCCAAACCACCAAGATTGGTTAGCTCCACAACCTTATCAATTCCAAAATAACCAATTGCAATAGGGATAATAATTGAACTCCCCAAAACAATCTCAACAAACTCGTTCATAAACCCAGCCGACATTGAGTTACAAGCAATATCATCTTTCGACCCAACGTAGGATGCGTAAGCGTGAATACATCCCATACCAACCGATAGCGTAAAGAATATCTGGCCTGCAGCAGCTAGCCATACTTTAGGATTTGTTAATGAATCGAATTCTGGAGTCCAAAGGAAATTAAGTCCTAAAACTCCATCGAACGAAGCACCATCGGTACCTGCTTTTAACGAAATACCTTTAATGGTGAGGAATATTCCGAAAAATATCAGTAAAGGAACACCTATTTTAGCGGCCTTTTCAATGCCCTCGCTTAAACCCTTACTTAAAATCCAAATATTTAATCCTAAACAAAGTAGGAAGAAAAGTATTGCCTCGAAAGGAATTCCAGTGCTCGATGTGGTAACATCTAAGTATCCACTAAAGAACGATGCAACCTGATGCTGGTCCATTCCATTAAATGTACCTACTATGGAGTGGTAAACATATGAGATTGTCCAGCTCTCCATGTAGCAGTAGTACGATGCAATGGCAATATTGCTGAAAATTCCAAAAACACCAATGTACATCCAGAATTTACGGTTGCTCATTTTTTGCAGAATCATTGGAGTTGTGTGGTAGCCATATTTACCGCCATACCTTCCCGATGACCATTCAATTAAAAGAAGTGGAAGACCAAGTAAAACTAAACTTACAAGGTAGGGAATAATAAACGCGCCACCTCCGTTCTGCACGGCTTGCACAGGAAAGCGCAAGAAATTACCAAAGCCCACGGCATTTCCTGCCATAGCAAGGACAAGGCCAACCCTTGATCCCCAAGCTTCGGTTCCTGGTTTTAAGTTACTACTCATTTGGTTTGGTTTAGGATAGTTTGGTTAAATTTTCTCAAAAATAGTTTTTTATATCAAAAACTTGCAATTATGACATTTGAATGATATGTTTTTTTAAAGTTTAATCGACATGTTATAAAAGTTTGCCAAATAATAAAACAAAACCCCTCGAAAATATCGAGGGGCAAATTATTAAAGTATTCGTTTTTACTTGCCTTCTATTTGTTTTACAGTCCAATCCAGGGCATCCTCAAGCATTTCAACTGGTGGGTCGGCTATAAATCCATTATCGTGTAACGATTTTGCCATTGAGCGTGAGTACTCAATATCCTTTTTGGCCATTTGGTAAGCCTCTTCCCAAGTCATTTTTGTACGGGCTACACCTTCCTTAATAGCTTGCATTGCCACATCGGCTGCTTCAACTGGAAATACGTCAGCTTCGTCCATTGTTGGAACAATGTTATCGATGTTTATTCCACGCTTTTCAGCGTAATTTGCCAATGAGTGTGCTGCTGCAATGGCCATTGAATCGGTAATTTTCGATGCACGAACCATTAACGCTCCCTTTAGAATGCCAGGGAAACCAATTGAGTTATTAACTTGATTTGGAAAATCGCCACGACCAGTAGCAACAATATATGCACCTGCCTCTTTTGCTGCATATGGATAAATTTCGGGAACTGGATTTGCGCATGCAAAAACAATGGATTTTTTACCCATAACACGCACCCAATCCTGCTTAATAGTGTCGGGGCCTGGGGTTGATAGCGAGATTAATACATCGGCATCCTTCATGGCCTCCTCCATGGTGTTAATACAGTTGGGGTTGGTTTGTTCGCAAATTTCCCATTTACGGTAGAATCGTTTGTCGGCTTTGATGTCTTCGCGGTTTTTGTGTAATCCACCGTGCGAGTCGAACATAATCATTTTCTTTGGGTCGCCACCATCAGTTATAATCAATCGGGCAATGGTAGTATTTGATGCACCTGCGCCAAAGTAAACAATCTTTACTTCGCTCAACTTTTTATTCACCAGTTTAAGTGCATTAAGTATACCGGCCAAAGTAACACAGGCTGTTCCCTGAGCATCGTCGTGCCAAACAGGAATATTGCATTCCTCACGAAGAACATCAAGCACTCTATAGCAGTTAGGCTGAGAAATATCCTCAAGGTTAACTGCACCAAAGCTATGCTGGCACATCTTTACAAAATCAATAATTTTCTCGGGGTCATTTTTGCCATCTTTTCCCTTACTATCAATACAAAGGGCAACAGCATCAACACCGCCAAGGTATTTCATGAGGAATGCCTTTCCCTCCATAACACCAAGACCACCAGCGGGGGTACAGTCTCCATCGCCAAGTACACGGGTTGAGTCACTTACAACGGCAACCAAGTTTCCTCGGTTACTTAACTCAAACGATGTGTCGTTATTATCACGTATAGTTGTAGATACCTTTGATACACCAGGTGTATACCAAACATTAAACCAGTTAAAGCCTAGCACTGGTGCTTTAGGGGCAATTTGTACCTTGCCACCGTAGAATTTATGAGCCTTCTCGCTCAGGTATTTCAAGAATAGGGTTTTGCCTTTGGCTCTTTGTTCCTCAGTCCAATTTTCTGGAAACATATCGCCAAGCTTCTCTAGTTTAAGGTTCACTCTGCTCATATTGGCTTAGTTTTTAAAGAATTATAAATTTACAGGAAATGAAAATTTCGAATTACAAGTTACTAAAAGCAACGATTAAATTCATCTAAATTATTATGTTTTTAAACCCATTTGTTGCTTGGATTTTTCCCTAAAAAATGTTAGGTTTGGCTAATATTTACAAAAACATGCCGAACAACATAGTTTTTTAGCATATTGATAATCAGTAAAAAATAACCCATGAGCATACTTGTTAATAAGAACTCACGAGTAATAGTACAAGGATTTACTGGAGGTGAAGGTACTTTCCACACAACACAAATGATTGAGTATGGAACCAATGTGGTTGGAGGTGTAACGCCAGGAAAAGGTGGTGAAATGCACCTTGACTTACCTGTTTTTAATACTGTTGATGATGCTGTAAGGAAAACGGGGGCTGATGTTTCTATAATATTTGTTCCGCCTGCTTATGCGGCCGATGGTATTCTGGAAGCTGCAGCTGCAGGAATAAAATTGATTGTATGTATTAGCGAAGGGATTCCAACTGCCGATATGGTTAAAGTTAAGCATATTTTAACTGATTATCCTCAAACTCGCTTAATTGGGCCTAATTGTCCGGGTATTATTACCCCCGACGAGGCAAAAGTTGGAATTATGCCAGGGTTTATCCACAAAAAGGGACACATTGGAGTGGTATCCCGCTCTGGAACCTTGGCTTATGAGGCTGTAGATCAACTTACAAAGTTAGGATTAGGACAAAGTACCGGTATTGGAATAGGTGGAGACCCTATAATAGGAACAACCATTCTGGATGCTATTAAACTTTTTATGAACGATCCCGATACACATGGTATTGTTATGATTGGTGAGATTGGTGGAAGTATGGAAACCGATGCTGCTCAATGGGTTAAGGGGAATGGAACAAAACCAGTTGTAGGTTTTATTGCTGGACAAACGGCTCCTAAAGGCCGTAGAATGGGACACGCTGGCGCAATTATCGGCGGTGCCGACGATACTGCTGCAGCAAAAATGAAAATTATGCGTGAGTGTGGCATTCACGTTGTAGACTCACCTGCTAATATTGGAAAAACTATGCTAGATGCATTAAGGTAATTGACTATTTGGAACTTTTTTAAACAGCTCGAATGTTAAGTTCGGGCTGTTTTTTTTAACAGAAAACATATTGAAGTTCTTTGATGATTTAGTAAATTGTAAAACAATTTAGTTAAAACCTTTTGCCCTATACTTTCTTGAATATGAATAAGCTCCGACTTCATTTATCGCAGTTAATAATGGTCCTAATAACATTAGTGTTATTATCGGTAAGCTACCTGATAGGTAGGCTCGATATTCAAAAACAAAATGGAGTAAAGAGATTGGCAGTTTTAAAAGAGTTAACAACCATAGGAAACAAACTTGAAGGAGTTGCGCGTTCCACATTTAACCTTACCCAGGGAATTGTTCATTTAATACGCTATCAGGGTAGTATTTCCAAGGAGCAATTTGAGGCTCTCTGTACACTTGCAATGAGCGAAAATCCAAACATTAGAAATGTTGCTATAGCTCCCAATAATGTTGTTCTAATGGTTTATCCTTTGAAAGGGAATGAAAGGGCTGTTGGTCTCGATTATATGAAAAATGAACAACAGCGGGAGTCCGTGCTTAGAGCAATGAAACAAAAGAAGCCTTTACTAGCAGGGCCGGTAAACCTTGTTCAAGGAGGTGTAGGATTAATTAATCGTTCTCCCATATATTTAATTAGTAAAGATAGTAGCGAAAGATATTGGGGAATGACCTCTATTGTAGCATATTACGATAAAATACTCGATGAAGCAGGAATTTCTATGAATGATGAATTGAAAATTGCAATTCAAGGTGATGATGGAAAAGGGGAACTGGGAAAAGTTTTTTATGGAGATACGGCTTTGTTGAATCAAAATCCAGTAATAGTTGATGTTATTATACCTAGTGGAAGATGGCGATTAATCGCAACTCCAAATTCAGGATGGATTCGGGAGTCTGTTTTTCACTCCCAGTATTTTTTGTTGTCGATATTTATTACTGTGCTAATTGTACTTTTTTTATCAATTTTAATATATAAGAACCATAATATTAGGCAGAACAACTCCTTATTGGCTCTCGAAATACAGGAACGAAGGAAAATTGAAATTGAACTAAAAAAGTCTAAGGAGGCTGCAGAGGAGGCCAATAGGGTTAAAACAGCCTTTTTGGCCAATATGAGCCATGAGATTCGCACACCAATGAATGCCATTCAGGGTTTTTCGGAGGTTATACTTAAAGGTAACTTGAGTGAGAAATCTACTTTCGATTTTATCGAGATCATTAATAATAGCTCTAAGCAATTATTGAATGTAATAAACGATATTATTGATATTTCAATGATTGAGGCAGGTCAACTTAAAATCATCTATGATACTGTAAAGCTCAATAAACTGCTTGAGAATATTTATTCCTTGCATAGCAACAATGCAAAATCGAAAGGTTTAAGGTTTAATGTGAGTTATGGTTTACCCAATACAGTTGATTCAATTAATACCGATGAGCATAGGTTGGCTCAAATAATTAATAACCTTATAAGTAATGCAATTAAGTTTACCAACGAAGGATATGTAGAGTTTGGATATAAACTTAAGGATGCCCATCTTGAGTTTTACGTAAAAGACTCTGGTATTGGGATACCTAATGAATTCCACGATTTAATTTTTGAACGGTTTAGGCAGGTTGATGATAAGTTGTCTCGTGACTATGGTGGGACAGGGTTGGGTTTGTCGATTTGTAAATCTATTATCGAGATGATGGGAGGCGAAATATGGATTGAGTCTGTGCCTAATAAAGGATCAACTTTTTTCTTTACTTTACCTTACGAGCAAAAATATCCTGTTATTGAGAATGAAATTTTGGAGTCAAACCATATCGATTTAAAGGATAAAACAATTCTCATTGCCGAGGACGATTACTATAATTACTTGTTATTGCAGAAATTGTTAGAAAGTACCAATGCGAATTTACTTAGGGCAAACAATGGTCAGGAGGCTATTGATATTTTCTCTCAAAATAATGTTGACTTTGTTTTGATGGATATTAAAATGCCAGTAATGAACGGCTACGAAGCAGTTAAAATAATTCGTGAAAATAATACCAGAATACCAATTGTAGCCCAAACAGCTTATGCTATGACCGAGGAGCGGCAGTTGGCCATTGAAGCGGGTTGCAATTACTATATCACAAAACCAATAAAATCAGGAGAGTTATACGAAATATTTAAGGAGATTTTATCAAAAAAGTAAGGGTGGATTATTGTTCCACCCTTTTTTTCATTTCGTTAATATTTATCCACGATTCCTTTGCTGTAAAATCTTCCGGAACTTTGAATGCCAATACGTTTTTAACCCGTTTATTCATATTGGGATGCGATGATAGAATTTCGAAATTGTCGTAAATACCATTCTCGTTCTTTTCTTTTAGTCGTCTAAAAAACGATGCCATTGCACGGGGTTCAAGGTTGCATTTTAATAGTAACTCGCAGGCGAATAGGTCGGACTCCTCCTCCTGCTCTCTATTATAGCCCTGTGAAAGTAACTCTTTAGCAATTTCACCTGAAACGTAAGGGTCGTTAGACGTTAAAAGACTTAATCCAATATCCTTAACCAATCTACTAACTACGTGACGCTTTTCGATATGTCCAATTTCATGACAGATAACTGATAGTAATTCCTCGGGTGTCTCGCAGAATTTGATTAATCCGGTGGTGATAATTATGTAACCTCCAGGTAGTGCAAAGGCATTAACCATTTCGTTATCAACCAAAATAAACTTATAGTCGTACTTTGCATCATCCTGAATATTTCTTAAGGTATCAGCGGTTACGGCGAGAACAGAATCAATATACAAATCATTCTTCTCAGTAAATCCATTAAGTTGTAGAATACTGTTAGCGTAACGTTCGCCAATAGATTGCTCATTCTCAATAGAAATTAATGTAGGACGTTCGGGCATTTTAATAAATATTGCGAATATAGCCCATAGAACACCTCCAATACCAAGCAGAACAAGCAATTCAATAAGTACTTTTTTCATTGCAATTACATTTTAGGGGGCATATTCATTTGTTGTTGCTTAACTTCGGTTTCGTTTTTTATTTTGTATGCTTGAATATAGGCTATTTTACCAAAAAACAAGAAATAGTAGAAACGACCATGGTAAGCTTTAACTGCGCCAATAATACTAAATATAAAGTAAAAAAGGTTGAAGATACCTGCGGTAATCAATAAACCCCAGAATACATTAGTAAAGGCAGCATCATTAGCAAATATGTAAACAGCCCAAACAATAAGATAACTATTCAACAACGATACTGGTATTTGGGAATACATCGATTGTAGTGAATGGAATTGCACAAAACGACCTTTCGATTTGTTTACGAAAAAATACACCACCGATGCAATCATGTTAACAATTGGCAATGGTAAACCCAGAGCGGTTGTTGCAAACATCATAAGGTATGCACCCATTGCATCTTGTTTCTCTCTTTCACTAACCTCCTCGGGTTGTGGTATTGGATGAAATTCCATAATTAAAATTTTAGTTATTTGACATAAGAAAAGAGAAGTATGTGTAATACTTCTCTTTATCAGTATTTATAATGTTTTTATACCTCTTCAGGAAGTTCGTCGCCAGTAAATGCTGGGTATGTATCAGTCATATAGTTCATGTATAGGCTAACGCGAGTACCCCAACGTAGTTGTCCTACTACCCAGTTATGGAATGATTCTGGATAATTTGCAGTGAAAAGAACAATCCACCATGCTAAGAAAACAAGAATCATTACGAAAATACCACGGAAGAAAAGAATGAATAGGTGAGGAATATATACGAAAATACCACCGAAGAAAAAGCGTACAAGCATTAAGCCACGGCTAACATTCTCGGGATATTCAACTTCTAATGAGGTGAACTCATCGGTACCTTTTATTCCAAAAGCAGGATAACCATCGGATAGGTTATAGTATCTGGCATTTACCCTAATACCCCAACGTAATAGACCTACTTGAAAATCGAATAAACTCTTTGGATATTTTCCGGTGAAAAGGATTGCCCAAAAAGCAACAATTTGTAATATTTGACCCCAAAGTCCTACAAAAAGCAAAAGAAAGCCGTGTGGAAGCATAATGTAAAGGGCTCCAAAAAAACTTCTAAGGATTAACTCTAAGCGAGAGTATTCTTCCTGATGTTTAATTTTTAATTTCATTTGGTTAGAGTTTAAGTTTAACAAATGGTTAGTAGAAAATCAAAGCAATTTACATTTTTTTGTGAATACTGCTAAAAGATTAACAAAAAAATTTAGTTCTTAAGGTTTGTATGCTTTTATCATAATTTCTATTGGGTGATATGCTTTTCTTCCTGTTCCATCCGTAATTTGATGGCGGCAGCTGGTGCCTGGGGCCACAATAACAACTTCTTCGGGCGTTTTTCTAATTTCGGGAAAAAGAACCAATTCACCAACCTTCAGGGAGAGTTCGTAGTGCTCTTTTTCGTAACCAAAAGCACCTGCCATACCGCAGCATCCGCTGGGGATTTCAGTTACATTATAACCATTAGGAAACGATAACATTGCCTTGGTTGGTATAGTTGATGCCACAGCCTTTTGTTGGCAGTGTCCGTGTAGTTTTATACTGATATTTTGCTCCTTGAATTGTTCTTTTTTGATTTTACCCTTTTCAACCTCACGCATAAAGAATTCCTCGAATAGCAATGCGTTTTTTGCTAACTTAATGGCTGTTTGCTTATTATGTGACAAAGCCAAATCGGGGTATTCGTCCCTAAAGCTAAGTATTGCCGATGGCTCAATTCCAATTAGTGGAGTTTCATCACTTATAAAATCTTTTAGTTTTTCGATGTTCCTGTTAGCAATTCTTTTCGCAGTTCTGATTAAGCCTTTTGAGATGTATGTTCGTCCGCTCTCAAAAATATCAACTAGAATGACCTCATAGCCTAAAGTGTTTAATAGTTCTATTGCTTTTATTCCAATGTGAGAATCGTTATAGTTTGTAAACTCATCGGGGAGGAGATGTACTATGCCGTTAGGGAATTGCTGGCTGGTCTTATTTTCCTTATGCCATCTTTTAAGCGTGGTTTTGCTTAGCAATGGCAGTGTGCGTTTGGGTTCAAACCCCAAACTTTTCATTAGAACTTTAGAGGTGATTTTATTTGATAGCACAAAATTGGTTACTTGAGGAGTAATACTTCCCAATCGGTTGATATGTGTTATATACGCTATCATTCTACTGCGTAGAGGAATTCCGTTGGAATCGTACCAATGCTGTAAAAATTCGGCTTTCAGTTTGGCCATATCTACGCTCGAGGGGCATTCATTTTTACAACCTTTGCAGGATAGGCAAAGATCCAGAATGTCATAGAGTTCTTTGTGGTTGAATGGATTTTTCTTTGTACTATTTGTTAAAAATTCTCTCAATAAGTTTGCCCTAGCACGAGTAGTGTTGCTTTCGTTAAGCGTTGCCATGTAACTTGGACAAAGAGTTCCACCCGAAAGGTGTGTTTTGCGACAATCACCTGAACCGTTACATTTCTCAGCGGCACGCAGAATGCCCATTACGGAGCTAAAATCAAAAATAGTATTAATTTTTCGTGATTGCTGACCGGGCGTATACCTTAAGTTAGTGTTCATTGGCGGTGTATCAACAATCTTTCCTGGGTTGAAAATATTATGTGGGTCGAAAGTTTGTTTCACTTGCTTCATTAAACTGTAAACCTTATCGCCAACCATAATTGGAATAAACTCCCCGCGTAATCGTCCATCGCCGTGTTCGCCACTTAATGAGCCTTTGTACTTTTTTACAAGATGAGCGACTTCAAGACCGATAGTGCGGAATAGTTCAACATCTTTAGAATCCTT
The DNA here is from genome assembly GCA_023406715.1 of Bacteroidota bacterium. Taxonomy (GTDB): domain Bacteria; phylum Bacteroidota; class Bacteroidia; order Bacteroidales; family Tenuifilaceae; genus SB25. Next base: position 17,680 of record JAEXVC010000065.1, read on the forward strand.
TAGATTTAAAACTGGTCTTAAGTGAAGTTCTCCTGTTCCAATATGAGCATGGTAAACACAATCAAGGTTGTACTTTTCCATTATTTGCGAAAACTCCTCCATATATTCAGGAAGTTTATCTTCGGCAACAGCCGTATCTTCAACTAACGATACAGGTTTTGCATCACCTTCAACATTGGAGAGAACGCCAAGTCCAGCTTTTCGCAAAGCCCATACTTTACCTGTTTCTGAACCCCAAATAATTGGAAAATGGTAGCCCATATTGCTTGCCATAAGTTCAGTCTCCATAGCTTTTGCAGCAATTTCAATCTCTTCTTTTGTTTCTCTGTAGAACTCCACTATTAAAATCGCACCTGGGTCGCCCTGCATAAAGAATCTATTTTTTTGCTGCTCAATATTTCCTTTTGTACAATCAAGAATAACATTGTCCATCATCTCTACAGCGGATGGATTGTATTTTAAAGCAATAAGGTTTGCTTTAAATGCTTGGTTTCGCTCTTTAAGGTGAACTGCAACTACAGCCTTTTCCTTTGGTGGGAGTTGAACACAGTTCAACGTTATTTCAGTGATTATGCCTAGAGTTCCCTCGCTGCCTGCAATTAATTTACTTAGGTTGAATGTTTGATTATCGTTTCCAAAAAAAGAATCTGTTACTAATAGGTCTAATGCATAACCTGTGTTTCTTCTTTTTATTGATGGATTAGGAGAATTCTCAATAATTACAGTCCTATTATTCTCGTTACTAAGGATATTCTTAAAAAATCTATAAACATCACCCTCTTTTGAGTTGAGTTCACATTTAGCTTCGAATTGGTCTTTTGTTACATCCCCAAATTCATACTCAATTCCATCATCAAGAATCATTTTTAGTGATATAAGGTGGTCGCGAGTACTACCGTATATCAAGGAGTGGGAGCCACAGCTGTTGTTGCCAACCATTCCAGCCATCATGCATCGGTTCGATGTTGATGTTTCGGGTCCAAAGAAAAGCCCGTAGGGCTTAAGGGCCATATTTAACTCATCGAGAATTACTCCAGGTTCAACTTTAACCCAATGATTTTCTGCATTTATCTCAAGAATTTGCCCCCAGTGCTTAGATATATCTACAACAATTCCATTTCCAACAACTTGTCCTGCAAGCGATGTTCCTGCTGCACGAGGAATAAGCGATAGATTGTTATCCTTTGCAAAATTTATTAAAGTAACTATGTCAGTTTTTGTTTTTGGAAGGACAACAGCCAACGGTATTTCACGGTATGCCGATGCATCGGTAGCGTATTGCAAAAGGGTAGAGGTGTCGTATTTTAGTTCGCCACTTAAAGCATTTGAAAGCGTCTCAAATTTGTATCTATTACCTTGATTCATTGTTAATCTATTTAATATGCAAACGTATTACTTTAAATTCATTAATAAAAAAAGACCCTGATAAAAAAATCAGGGTCTTGCTAATGGTGTTAATTGTTTTATTTTTTAAACCAAAAATCGCCTTTGAGTTTTGACCATTCCTGAGGACTCTGTGTTCCTTTACTAAGCCTTTCAACTTCAACCCTAGTTTTTTTGAAAACACTCTCAATGGGTTGCTGTATTTGTAGTTGTTTTACTAATTCCTGAGTGAAAAGACCATTAGCACTATCTCCATCCGAAGCGGTTGCTCCCTCTGAGGTTGCAAATGCTATTATTGTTCCACTGGTAGGAACAATGGCTTTAAAACCTCTTTCTCCGCCTCTTGACCAAGACTTAAATGGGTCGTTACGACATGCATCGAGAATAACTATATTTGTGTTGTTTGGATATTTCTCGAATTCCTCCACAACAAAATTAACAGATATTGCTTCCCACTTACAATCCTCCTTTTTATTTAGTTCAGCATCGGTTGGAATAAGGTAGTTCATTCCATCAACCTGAACACCATGACCAGCGTAGTAGAATAAAGCTACATTGAAGTTAGGTAGTTTTTCGCTGAATTCCCGAATGGCTCGTTCCATGTTTTTCTTATTTGCGTTGGTTTGGCTAATTACTTCGAAACCAAGATTTTTTAGAGCTTGGATCATTAGATTTGCATCATTTTCAGGATTTTTCAAGAATTGTCCTCCTTGGTATGTGGAATTTCCAATAACCAACGCAATACGCTTTTCATTGGGGTCGAACATTGGCTTAATTTCTTGAGGTTGAAGTTGAGTTGCATTGGTAACTTCGCGGTTAACATAAAAAGTGTAGAATGATGAGTTGTCTTTTGTATCGGTTGCTCTAACCGATATGGTATTTTCCCCAACAGCAAGTTTAACCAATTGTTGAAAGTTACCGTTTTGATCCAATGCGGCCTCATTCCCATTTATTACAACTTCGTATATTCCACTAGCATCTGTAACTTTACCTCTAACTATTATTTGTTTATTGCTCTCATTTATTTTCTGCTCTTTTCTAATATATGGCTCAATCATTGTGATTTCTGGAGCAGTAATATCTTGTTGTGTTTGCTGTGCTTTGTTTAAGTATGATATTTTAAGATAATCTGCTGCAATTTCAGTGCCCTGAGGTGCTTGGTAGCCAAATGCATTTCCATAGAATGGAGCAAATGGCATACTATAAACCAATGTTTCGTTTATATAAAAGTAAAGGGTATTGCTGATTTTCCTAACAGTATATTTATTGAAATCACCAATCTTAATGAGTTTTGAGAAAGTCCAGTTAACGATATCTGAGTTCTCGTTGTTATAACTTTTATCAATAGTATAGTAGCCATTGCCACTGAAACCAAAATTG
>JAEXVC010000078.1 GCA_023406715.1 Bacteroidota bacterium
TCTCCGCACCACCTTCTAGTTTCACGGCATCGGCCCCACTCTCCTTCATTATTCTGATAGCAGAGTTTAAAGCAAGTTTAGAATTTCCTTGATACCTTCCAAAAGGCAAATCTACAACTACCAATGCACGTCTTACTGCACGCATAACAGAACTGGCATGGTAAATCATCTGGTCCAAAGTAATTGGAAGGGTTGATTCATGGCCTGCCATTACATTTGAGGCAGAATCGCCCACTAAAAGTACATCTATTCCTGCTGCATCTAAAATGCGAGCCATGGAGTAATCGTATGCTGTAAGCATGGCAATTTTCTCACCACGCAATTTCATCTCGTGCAAAACATGGGTTGTAACAACCTTTACATTACCTTCTGTTGACATACACTTAATTCTTTAAGGTTAACTCCGCAAAGGTAAAGCAATATTCTAACATAAGCACCTAGTTTGATAAACAAGAATGCGGGCATTGAGAAACAAAAACCACAACACAAAACTGACATATTGACACAAGTCTAAATTAATCACTGAATAACAAATACTTAAATCGCAAAGCATTGCAAGAATAAAAAAACTATCTGACAAACTATCTCTGAAAAAAGAATAAAACTGACAGAAATGTACGTTTAACTCGCAATTTTTCCTGTGGCACAGTCATTGATAAATCTGAAGTGTTGAAACAAATAAAAACAAAACCATATAGAATTAAATAAATACAACAATGGGTAAAATTATTGGAATCGATTTAGGAACAACCAACTCATGTGTTTCCGTAATGGAAGGGAACGAGCCGGTTGTAATAACCAATAGCGAAGGTAAACGCACAACACCTTCAATTGTTGGTTTTGTAGAAAACGGAGAACGCAAGGTTGGTGATCCTGCAAAACGCCAGGCTATTATCAACCCACAAAAGACAGTATCCTCCATTAAACGCTTCATGGGCGAAACCTACGACAAGGTTGCTGCCGTTGAAGTTCCACGCGTACCTTACAAAGTAATCCGTGGCGAGAACAACACTCCTCGTGTTGATATCGATGGAAGACTCTACACTCCTCAAGAAATTTCCGCAATGGTTCTTCAGAAAATGAAGAAAACCGCCGAGGATTACCTTGGACAAGAGGTTACAGAGGCTGTTATCACGGTTCCTGCTTACTTCAGCGACTCACAACGCCAAGCAACTAAGGAAGCTGGTGAAATTGCCGGCTTAAAAGTTCGTCGTATTATCAACGAACCTACTGCTGCTGCTCTTGCATACGGTATGGACAAAAAACATCAGGATGTTAAAGTGGCTGTATTCGACCTTGGTGGTGGTACTTTTGATATTTCAATACTTGAACTAGGCGATGGCGTATTCGAAGTAAAATCGACTAACGGAGATACTCACCTTGGTGGCGACGACTTTGACCAAGTTATTATTGATTGGTTGGCAGAAGAGTTCCTAAAAGATGAAGGAATTGATTTGCGTAAAGACCCAATGGCTTTACAGCGTTTGAAAGAGGCAGCAGAAAAAGCTAAGATTGAACTTTCGAGCACAACTTCTAGCGAAATCAACCTACCATACATTATGCCAGTTAATGGAATTCCAAAACACTTGGTAAGAACATTAACCCGTGCTCAATTCGAAAAATTATCTGACAATTTATTCCAGCGCACCATTGAGCCTTGTCGCAAGGCTTTGTCTGACGCAGGTTTACAAGCATCGGATATCGATGAAGTAATCCTAGTAGGTGGTTCAACCCGTATTCCTCACGTTCAGCAAATTGTTGAGAAATTCTTTGGCCGTACACCTAACAAGAGCGTAAACCCTGATGAGGTAGTTGCTGTTGGTGCTGCTATCCAAGGCGGTGTGTTAACTGGCGAGGTTAAGGACGTACTGCTACTTGACGTTACTCCACTTTCGTTAGGTATTGAAACTCTAGGTGGAGTTTTCACCAGGTTGATTGATGCTAACACAACAATTCCAACTCGTAAGTCGGAAACATTCACCACTGCTGCTGATAATCAACCTTCGGTTGAGATTCACATCCTACAGGGCGAGCGTCAACTTGCAAAGGATAATAAAACTATTGGACGTTTCCACCTAGATGGTCTACCACCAGCACCACGCGGAGTACCCCAAATTGAGGTAACTTTCGACATCGATGCAAACGGTATTCTACACGTTACCGCCAAGGACAAAGGAACTGGCAAGGAGCAAAAAATCCGCATCGAGGCATCATCGGGTCTTACCGATGAGGAAATCAAGCGTATGCGCGAAGAAGCGCTTCGTAACGAGGCTGCAGACAAAGAGGCAAGGGAAAAAATTGACAAAATCAACGCTGCCGACAGTATGATTTTCCAAACCGAAAAGCAGCTAAAAGAGTTTGGCGACAAACTACCTGCCGACAAAAAAGGCCCAATTGAGCAAGGCCTAGCAAAACTAAAAGAAGCTCACAAGAGTCAAGACATTGCTGCAATTGAAACTGCTACCAACGAACTTAATGCTGCATGGCAGGCTGCATCGGAGGAGATGTACAAAGCACAAGGAGCTGACCAACAACAGGAGCAACAAGCAAACCCTAATGCAGGAGCATCATCAAGCAACCCAAAGGATGACAAAGAGGTTACTGATGTTGACTTTGAAGAAGTTAAGTAGTAATTCACAATATTATAGCAAAGGGAGCTGTCGGACATACCGGCAGCTTTTCTTTTTCCATTTGTAAATAGGCATAAACTTTGGGGATAAAAAAGAATCAGTAAATTTGTAAGGAACAATAAACTCAAGTTTAACCAATGAGAACTAATATACTATTGCTTTCGGCAGTATCACTTTTAATTTCTTTTGCTGATTTGGCATTTGGACAAAACGATACAATTAATCAGGTTGATAAACTTAACCGCAAACAAGGATATTGGACAAAATCGTACCCCAACGGCAAAAAGGCCTACGAGGGCAGATTTAAAGACGACAAGCCAACAGGTGAATTTAAGAGATTCCGCGAGGATGGAACACTAAAAGTAGCGCTTAATTACAACAACACAGGCAACTACTCCAAAGCCACCTTTTACACATCGGACGGAAAGGTTGTTGCGGAAGGATTTTACTCCGAAAAAAACAAGGATAGCCTTTGGCAATACTATAATGCAAACTCAACCTTGGTTTATGAAGAGCGCTATGTAAAAGGAGTTAAGCACGGACGTTACAAGCAGTACTATGAAAATGGCAAAACAATGGAAACCATTCCTTATGTCAATGGAAAAATAGATGGGGTAATGGTACAATTTCACGCTAACGGACTAAACAAAGCCATAGTGAATTTTTCGAATGGTCAACAGGATGGCCCAATCAAACTTTTTTACGATAACGGAAAAGTAAGAATCGAGGGCAACTATCTAAATGGACTAAAAAACGGTGAATGGAAATTCTACGATGCCGATGGAAAACTAACCGACAAAATAAATTACAACAAAGGAATACCCGAGAACTACAACAAATTAACTGAAAGAGAGAACAAAGAACTAGAATTAATGTTCCGCAATGCAGGACGGATTCAAGAACCAACAACGGAAAGCCTACTGGAAAGTGTTGGTGCTAAACCTTACTAAACTCAAAAAACAAATGAAAAATATTTCACTTCTGACATTTATATTATTTGCAATAACTGCAAGTTTCAGCACAAGTGCTCAGGACAAATACTTCGTAAAATTTACAGATAAAGACAACTCTACCTATTCTATAGAAAACCCCTCCGCATTTTTATCGGAACGAGCAATAAGTCGACGTACAAAACAAGGTATCAGCATTACTCAAGAAGATTTACCAGTCAACTCAAACTATGTCCAACAAGTTCAAAACACAGGAGCAATAGTTGACTATAGCCTTAAATGGCTCAACGGAGTAGTTATAACAATAACCAACAGCAATCAACTTACCTCAATTCAAAACCTTTCATTTGTTAGCAGTACTAATAAAATATACCAATCGGGGGTAAAAGGCTCAAAACTAACTTACGAAAAATGCAAAACTATATCTCCGGAGAAGAAAGTATCATCCACCCTTGAGTTGAATTATGGCAACTCATCAACCCAAATTAAGATGATGAATGGCCACATATTACATAATGCAGGTTTTTTAGGCGAAGGAATTCAAATTGCAGTCATTGATGCCGGTTTTGGGGATGTGGATTCTCATCAGGCATTTGACAGCCTAAGAACGCGAGGCAGGATACTTGGCACCAAGGACTTCATCAACCCCAACTCCAATATTTATCAAGAAGATAGCCATGGGATGATGGTTCTATCCACCATGGGCGGGTATATTGCAGGACAATTAATAGGAACTGCACCACGGGCAAAATACTGGTTAATTAGAACCGAAAACGCAAGCGTGGAACAAATCTACGAGGAGTACGGATGGGCCGCAGGAGCCGAATTTGCCGACAGCGTAGGAGCCGACATTATTAATACATCCTTAGGATACTCTACTTTTGATGTGGAATCGCAAAACCATCCATACAGTGACCTTGATGGAAGCAAAACTCCCATTACAAAAGCGGCAAACACTGCAGCATCTAAAGGTATGGTAGTTGTTGTTAGCGCAGGAAACGAAGGAAACGATGACTGGTACTACATTTCAGCACCAGCCGACTCACCCAATGTGTTAACTGTTGGAGCGGTAGATAAATACAAAAACAAAGCAGCATTCAGCTCGTTTGGGCCAACAGCCGATGGCAGAATAAAGCCTGATGTCTGCGCTATGGGCCAGGCAGCAGTTGTAGCAAGCACAACTGGATTGACTGGCACCAATAATGGAACATCTTTCTCATCACCAATAATGGCCGGGATGATAGCCTGTTTATGGCAAGCAAAACCAACACTCACTTCAACCGAAATCATTCAACTAGTTAAGGCAAGTTCAAGTAATGCAAGTTCCCCGAACAATAGCATTGGGTATGGAATACCTGATTTTTCGACAACAGTGGGAGTAAATTCCGAAATAGTTGGCTCCAATGAAATCGTTATTTTTCCAAATCCTTTCAACGATGCGATTAAGTTACGCTTACCTGAAATTGCAGAAGGCTTAGCCGAATACTCCGTTATTTCTATAATCGGAAAAACAATAGTAAAAAAAGAAGAAAACGTTTTAAATCATTACCTTGAAATAAACCTCCCAAGCTCTACGCCAACTGGGAATTATATCATAAAGGTTACATCAGGCTCTAAGATTTACTTTGCAAAAGCAGTTAAAAACTAAGATGGACAATAGTCAAAATAAATTCTCGCTCTTCGAACTCAACAAATTAATAAAGGAGGTACTGTCGAAATCATTACCAGATAGTTATTGGGTTATTGCAGAGATTAGCGAGATAAACGAGCACCCATCGGGCCACTGTTACTTGGAGCTAATACAAAAGGATGAGGCAACGGATAGCATCAAGGCCAAAGCCAGAGCAAACATATGGAGTTACACCTATAGAATGCTAAAGCCCTACTTTGAAACAATGACAAACCGACCTCTATCCAGAGGTATGAGCATTCTTGTTAATGCACAAGTTGTTTTCCATGAAATGTACGGCTATAGCCTAAACATTATAGACATTGAGCCTAGTTTTACCCTCGGAGATATTGAACTGAAACGCAGAGAAACGATAAGCAAACTCATTGCCGATGGGGTAATGGAGATGAATAAAGAGCAAGAGTTAGATTTGCTGCCCAAGCGCATTGCAATAATTTCGTCGCCAAGCGCTGCTGGGTTACAGGACTTTACGAATCAACTAAACCACAACCAATTTGGCTATCAGTTTGAGTACGAACTCTTCCCCTCTGTGATGCAGGGAGATGATGCCGAAGATTCAATTACAAACTCCCTCAACAAAATATATGATATCAAGGAAAACTTTGATGTTGTTGTAATTGTTCGCGGAGGTGGTGCTCAAACCGACCTAGCCTGTTTCGACTCATACCAACTATCATCCAATATAGCACAGTTTCCAATACCAATCCTTACGGGCATAGGGCACGACAAGGATGTTTCTGTTGCCGATATGGTTGCTTACAAATCATTAAAAACGCCAACTGCCGTGGCGGAATTCCTTATCTCAAGATTTAACGATGCAGAGTCTATTTTAGCAGACTTTACCAATCAGATAGAAACGTTAACGGAACAAATAATCAACACCGAAACAGATAAGTTAAACAGCAATCAACTTAAACTACAATACTTTAGTTCAACCACAATATCGCACCAGAAATCAAACATCTCAAACATATCAAAGACCATTCCCTATATATCAAAACAACTAGTCAAAAATCAATCTGACATAGTTCTGGCTAAAAAAACAAAACTATTATTAACTTTGAACTCAGCATTAAACATTAAAAAGTCTACACTAAATGCGTCCCTTATTAAAATAAATAAAGTTGTACCTCAGAGGATAAATGATGAAAAAAACAAGCAAAACTTCCTCTTTAGAACAACCCAAAACCTAAATCCCAAGAATGTATTAGAACGAGGTTACTCAATAACATATTACAATGGCAAAATCCTAAAAAGTGCTGAAACCGTAAATATTGGAGACGAAATTAAAACAATTCTCAAGAAAGGTGAGATTATTGGAAACATAGTAAAAAAAGAACCGTAACAAATAATTGACAAGTATTACTTATAAGCATATCTTTATAATCAATTCAAACAACTTATTGCTCATAAATTGAAACGTACTTTAAAATATTTACCTATTCTTTTTTCAGCGTTGTGGATTTCATCATCGGCTCAGGTAAATTCACGAAATGCTGTCATTGACAGCCTTGTTGCAGTTGCAAATTCAAACAAAGGAATACTAAAAGTCACAGCATACGACAAAATATCGAGACTTTACTGGCAGTCCAATCCCGACTCATCAATTTACTATGCATCACTGGCTCTTTCGGAGGCAGAGAAAGACAAAAGCGATGCCTGTTACGGAGAGGCATACAATAGTCTAGGAAATGCATACTCAAGCAAAGGAGAGTTCGAACAATCCATTGAGTTTTACACAAAATCAATGGAACACAGAGAGCGCTCTAACGATATGCTAAAAGTTTCTTACTCTCTCAGCAACCTATCATTCTCATTACAAAACTTAAAGCGATACAGCGAAGCAATGGATGCATTAAAAAGAGCTGCATCGATTTGTAATTCTATTGGAAATGCACAAGATGAAGCCCTTATAAATCAACAAATTGCTGCTCTTTATAAAAATTTACAAGATTTAAATCGCTCTTTGGAATTCGCATTAAAGGCTGTTAATATTAATCTCAGCAACAATATTACCACAGGCTTAGCGAATAATTACAATTTCATTGGACTTCTGCATAAGGATTTAAAAAACTTTGATTTAGCGGAAGAGTACTTCCTTAAATCACTGAAAATATGGCAGCAAGAAAAGAATGAAGAAGGACTTTCGAATACATATAACAACCTTGGAATTGTATATGATGAGAAAAAAGATGCTCAAAAAGCTTTGGAATACTACTCAAAATCACTTGAACTATCAAAAAAACTTGAAGATTTGAAAGGTATTGCTGTTGCCTATAACAATATTGGATACTTGAGTATTAGAATAAATCAGATTGATGCGGGTATTGACTCTTACCTGAAATCCATAAAGATTAGCCACGACCTAAACGATATTGAAAGTTACTTAAACACATACAATAACATAGCTATTGCTTACCTAAAAAAGAACAACATAGAAAAAAGTGAGGAGTATGTAAATTTAGTGCTTAAAGAATTCGACAAAGTTAAGGACTTGGCTATAATTCAGGAAACCTACAAAATATTAAGCAATATAAATAGTAAAAAAGGCAATTTCAAAAAAGCATTCGAATATAAAACCATTGAGCTTGCCTATAACGACACCCTTTACACCCAACAACAAACAAGCAATATTATTGAAATGCAAACGCGTTTTGAAACGGAAGCAAAAGAACGCGAAATTCAGATTCTTAAAAAAGATAACGATATTAAACAGCTGGAGTTTGAACGACAAAGATTTTTCCAACGGATACTTATAATAATATCAATTCTATTCCTAATAATTCTGGTTGGAGGGGCTATGAGTTTTAGGTATATCAGACGGTCCAACAAACTATTAGAACAAAAAAACATTGAGTTTGAGAATGCCAATATCAAGTTAATTGAATCAGAAAAGAACTTACGGGAGTTAAATGCAACCAAGGATAAACTGTTCTCCATTATTGCTCACGACTTAAAAAATCCATTCAATGCATTAATGGGATTTAGTGACTTACTTGATAAAAATTACAATTTCCTTTCGGAAGAGGAGCGGAAGGAATATATTGGAGTGGTTAGCGATTCTACTCAGAA
>JAEXVC010000174.1 GCA_023406715.1 Bacteroidota bacterium
GGATTGACACCATCAACCGAATATACTTTTTCGATAGTTGCAAAAGATATAACAGGAAACCAATCCGCCAACAGTCCTCTAATAGTTACTGCATCAACCGTGGCGGCTCCAGCATCACCATCAGTAGCAGCTCCAGTTCCAACAGCAAACGCATCAACAGTAATATCTATCTATAGCGATACCTACACTAACGTGTCGGATGCAAACTACAACCCTAACTGGGGACAAAGTACAATATTCTCAACTTTCGATATTTCAGGGAATGCCTCTATAAAGTTGGAGAACTTTAACTATCAAGGCTTTGAGTTTTCAACAGTAGATGCATCTACAAGGAATAAGTTGCATATTGATATTTGGACACCTAATGAAACTTCGTTACAGGTAAGCCCAATTAGTCCTGGAAAAGAACTACTAGTAGCGCTTACCCCGCTAACATTGGAAACTTGGAACAGTTTCGATATTCCATTATCGTCGTTCACTGGCGTATCGATGTCGGATTTGTATCAGTTTAAACTAGTGGGCTCAGGTGGTAAGATTATCTATATCGACAACGTTTACCTATACAATGACACCAACAACGCAGTACCAAACGTATCGTCCAGCGCAAGTGTTAATTGTTATCCGAACCCTGTAATAAACTCACTAAATATTTTATCTAATTCTAAAATTAGCACTGTTGAAATTCATAATTTACTAGGACAATTAGTAAAAACTGTTAAGATAAACGGAACTGAGGATTCAATCAATCTAAACAATCTACAAACAGGAAATTACATTGTTACTTTCCGTATGGAAAACGGAACTATCTCAACTCGTAAAATTGTAAAACTTTAAACCAAGAAAAGTCCGCAGAATAATATTCTGCGGACTTTTTCCATTCTTAAAGTAACCATCTCATTTCACAGCTAATGAAAAAGCAAAGCAAACTTATCGTTACAGCACTCTTACTGAACATTTCGCTTGTACTAACATCCTCTGCACAATTTGTTACTGTGGGAAACGGTGGCTACACCACTACTTTTCCAGGCGTTGATGCTGCTGGCCGAAATGCCTACCCATCTGGTTCACCCCAACTAAGCGGTAATGCTCTGGGCAAGCCAGTTCCTACCAACGATTGGTGGACGGCAGTGGTTAAGGAAAACCACGCATCGAACCTATTCACATATCCATTTACGCTAAAAACTATAAATGCCGGGTTGGTTGTTAGTTACATTCCAAGCGGCGTTATCGACGATTTACTACCAATAACTGTAGGAGTTTCAGGCATGGCCACAACAAAGGCAACCGTATCGGACTTTTCCGATTGGACTGTCACCATGAACTGGAACGACGGCTCTCACAATTTTGAGGCTACAGCAGGAATTGCGATGCCTTTTCTGTACTTTACTAAAAGTCAGAGCGATGTTGCTCAAGTAACTGTAACATACGGAACAGTTACTGTTTCCAACGAAATGCTTGTTATTACAAATGCTAAGAATGGCGCCGACTTTGCCATTTATGCACCCACAGGAAGCACTTGGACCCAAAATGCAGGGGTATATACCTCTACATTAAATGGAAAAAACTACTGGTCGCTGGCCTTTATTCCTCTAACCGCAACAAATGTTACAGCCGTGGCTAACGAGTATAAGAAGTATGCCTATGTTTTCCCAACAAATACAACCGCAAATTATACCTATAACGAAAGTACATCGGTTCTACGTACCGATTTCAACGTAGCAACAGAGGTAAAAGAGGGCAGTGAAACATCCATGCTAATTGGCCTGTTACCTCATCAGTGGGCACATTTGGCATCCGACTCTCCTATTCCAAACAAGTACAGCTACGCCAGTATCCGAGGCGAAATAAAAACCTTGGAGGGTAATAGTTTTAGTGTAGAAAATAAATTTTACGGGATTCTTCCCACCTTACCATATGTTGATAACTACAGTGCAGGGTTCGCACCAACAACGCTAACTCAAAAAATTGCCGCCATTCAAAATGATGGACTAAACTCTTGGACCGACTCGTACAACGAGGGACAAGTAATGAATCGCCTAATCCAAACAGCTCGTATTGCAGATGAAATGGGAAATACTGCAGCTCTCAACAAAATGCTTGCAACCGTAAAAGAGCGACTCGAAGATTGGCTAAAGGCCGAAAGCGGCGAGGTTGCTTTTCTTTTCTATTACAATTCCACGTGGTCAACACTAATTGGCTACCCCGGAGGATACGGTCAGGATGGAAGTTTAAACGATCATCACTTTCATTGGGGTTATTTTATTCATGCCGCAGCCTTTCTTGAACAGTACGAGCCCGGCTGGGCTGCCAAGTGGGGTGATATGGTAAACATGCTGGTTCGCGATGCCGCCAGCAATAACAGGAACGACTCAATGTTCCCATATCTCCGAAATTTTAGCCCGTACGCAGGGCATTGCTGGGCCGATGGGTTTGCAACCTTTCCACAAGGAAATAATCAGGAATCTACCTCGGAGAGCATGCAGTTTAACTCATCGCTAATACATTGGGGCGAAATATCCGGAAATAAAGCTATTCGCGATTTAGGAATCTACCTTTATACCACCGAGCAAACTGCCATTGAGGAGTACTGGATGGACACGCACAATCGGAATTTCCCTCCAACCCAGCAGTACAGTTTAGTGTCGCGGGTTTGGGGAAACAGCATCGATAATGGTACTTTTTGGACTGCCGATATCGCTGCTTCGTATGGAATAGAATTATACCCTATTCATGGTGGAGCATTATACTTAGGCCATGATACTGTTTATGCCGCAAAGCTTTGGAACGAGACAAAAACAAACACTGGGATAATGAGCAACCAAGTCAACCCTAACCTTTGGCACGATGTTATGTGGGAGTACCTTGCGTTTACCGATCCTGCCAAAGCAATTGAACTGTATAATTCGTATCCAAACCGGTCAATAAAGTTTGGTATTTCCGATGCACAAACCTATCACTGGCTACATGCCATGAATGCTCTGGGCAGAGTAGATGCCAGCATAACCGCCAATTACCCAATTGCAGCAGCATTCAAACTAAATGGAGAAATAACCTATGTTGCTCAAAACTATAGCAACTCAACAATAACAGTAACATTCTCAACAGGATATCAACTGGAAGTACCCGCTCGCAAAATGGTCACCAGTAAAGATTGCAAAGTAAGCGGAGTGCTAACCTCTTCGTTCAATCAGGCATATGTTGGCGGAAGCGTTGAGCTAAGCCTAACCGTTACGGAGGGAAATCCTACCAAAGTTGAATTTATGGACGGAACAAACTCGTTAGGTATTGTATCTGAATCGCCATATAGCATTGATGCAACTAACTTAACGCTGGGCTTACATAATTTTTACGCTAAGGTGTACGATGGCAGTAAATTCAATGTAACCAATAGCGTTGAGGTTCAGGTAGGAAATCAATTACCCTATGAGGGGTCTGCTTGGTCTATTCCTGGCACAATTGAAGCGGGCAAATATGATTACTTTGAGGGCGGAGTTGGCCAAAATATAACCTACCTAGATGCAACACAGGCCAACTCAGGCGACTTTAGAATGGATGAGTATGTTGATGCTGGTAACGATGTAACCGAAGGTGCTACTGTAGGATGGATTGCCTCCGGTGAGTGGCTGGAATACACAATAAATGTTGCTCAACAAGGTTTGTACTCTTTTAATTTCCGTTACGCCTCAGGCAATGTAAATGGTGGTGGTCCATTCCGTCTGGAACTGGACGAAAAAGTCATTTCAAACGATATCTCTGTTCCATCTACCTCAGCAACCCGCTGGGATGTTTGGGCAACAAAAACTGTTAACGATATTCCGCTAACCGCAGGTGAGCATGTATTAAGAGTAGCATTCTCGTACGGAGAATTTAACTTGGGTAGGATGACGTTTACGCGTACAGGCGATTTACCATTCAGTGTACCCACTGCAAATGCAGGTAGCAATGTGAAGGTTATTTTGCCACTTACATCCACCACACTCGATGGCTCTGCAAGTACCGAGTCGGCTGGAAAAGCACTATCCTACGCATGGACTCAAATCTATGGACCTTCGGTTATACAGTTTTCTAGCACAAATACCGATAAACCAACCATTAGCGAATTGGTTGAAGGTATATACCTAGTTAAACTTACAGTAACTAATACCGATTCCCGTTCCGACGATGATGAAGTAATGGTAATTGTTAGCAGTTCCGAAAATATGGCTCCAACCATTTCGCTAACATCTCCTACAAATAACTCAACCTACTCCGAGGGAAAAACCATTACAATTTCTGCCACCGCTAGCGATTTCGACGGAACTATTCAGCGGGTGGACTTTTATCAAAATAATATATTGATATCTAGCGACGATTCTGCGCCGTACAGCATTACTTGGACTGCCGAAGCAGGTAGTTATGCCCTTACTGCAAAAGCTATAGATAACGGTGGTGCAATAGGCACATCGCAAACCGTGAATGTAACTATTTCGCCCGTGCTATCGTGCTCCGAAACATCAACCGAAGCTTCGCAGGGCTCGTTTACTAATGGTTATAAAGCAACTTTCGAGACCGTTGGAACAAATGTAACCATAACATTTGAACTGCTCGACGACAAAATTGGAGTTGTAGCATACCTATGGAACTACACATCAGGCTTTACTGAATCGGCGATGACTAATACCGAAGGCAAAAAGTTTTCGGCAACACTTTCGGGACTCGAAATTGGCTCAACCATAAATGTTGCCTGCAAATTCGCCTACTCTGGAGGTATGTCCGTCACAAAAAGTTTAAATTATGTTATTGGCAATAATTGCGGCAGCTCATCAACCGACACACAAATTCCTACAAACTTTACTGCATCCATTGGCACTGTAACAGCCTCTAGCATTGAACTGTTGTTAAAAGCTACTGATAATTCGGGAGTTGTTTCGTACGGCATTGCATACGGAACAAATAGCCAAACCGCAACAGCCGCATCGAATGTTCAAAAGAGTGTTAACGTTACAGGCCTTACCGCTGGAACAAACTACTTGTTTACTGTTTCGGCTTCCGACGCGGCTGGGAACATGGCAACCAATAGCCCAATTACGCTATCGGCAACTACATCGGAAAGTGTTAATACCGATTGCAGTGGAACTTCCTCAGAAGCATCGCAAGGAACATTTAATGCAGGTTACAATTACTCTTTTGCAACCGCTGGTACCGATGTTACTGTTACGTTTGAACTACTCGACGATAAAACTGGTGTTGTTGCGTACCTATGGAATTACTCATCAGGGTTTACCGAATCATCACTTACAAATACTAGCGGAAAAAAATTTACTAGTACACTAACAGGACAAACCCTTGGGGCAACGCTAACCTTAGCATGCAAGTTTGCATACTCTGGAGGAATGTCAGTTACAAAACAGTTCACCTACGTTGTAGGAAGTGACTGTTCGGGAGCAGCAATGTTAACAGTTTCAACAAATACATTAACTGTTGCCGCTGCTACAAATAGCACACAAACGTTTGGTATTACTTCTAATACTAATTGGACTGTTGAATCCAACCAAACTTGGCTAACAGTAAGCAGTAACTCTGGCTATGGTAATGCTACTATTACAATAACCGCAGCAAGGAACGAAACAACATCAACCAGAACTGCAAATGTTAACGTTTCTGGAACAAATGTAGCAACACAAACCCTAACGGTTACCCAAGAGGCTGGAACTTCAGGTATTGATAATACAGCCATTGGCAACATCAAGTTATATCCAAACCCTGTAAATAGTTACCTTTACTTAGGATTACCCGATGAACGAAATAGTATTACAATTTTTAACTTATTAGGGATTAAAGTTTTTGAAGGCATTGTACTTGCAGAAGATACTATCGATATGAGTTCATACAATGCAGGAGTTTACATTATAAAAGTTGAAAATAAATTTGGAGTTCAAACTAAACGAGTTGTTAAAAATTAAACCGTTACACTAAATTGCATTTAAATAAAATATTATGAATACACCTCAAAAACTATCATTTAAGGAAAAAGTAGGCTATAGCCTAGGCGATACCGCATCGCACTTTGTGTGGGATATGGTGGGTTTTTGGCTTATGTTTTTCTATACCGATGTTTACGGTATTTCTGCCGCTGCCGCAGGAACCATTATGCTTATTGCCCGTTTCTGGGATATGGCTATCGACCCCGTAATTGGCTTGGTTTCCGACAGAACCAATACACGCTGGGGAAAATTCCGCCCATACATTCTATTTGGGGCAATTCCATACGCACTACTATCAATTCTTACTTTTACAACGCCTAATTTTGGCGAAGTTGGCAAAATAATATACGCAGGGGCTACATACGTTCTATTAATGACAGCGTATGCTGCAATAAATCTTCCATATTCTGCTCTTGGGGCAGTAATGTCATCGGACACTTACGAGCGTGCAGGACTTAATACCTACCGGTTCATTGCAGGTTTTGTGGGTCAATTTGTGGTTACAGGGCTTGCCCTAACCCTTGCCGAAAAATTTGGTCATGGCGATAAAGCGCAAGGATTTCAGCATACCATTACGCTATTTGCTATTTTAAGCTTAATATTCTTCTTTATAACCTTTAAGGCAACCAAGGAGCGGGTAAGACCTTCGAAAGAGCAAAAAAACTCACTGAAAGACGATTTTAAGGGATTATTTAAAAACCAAGCTTGGGTTATTTTGGCCATTGTGGGTATTATATCGTTTATAATGTTTGCCATTCAGAACGCCGCTGTGGCCTACTACTTTAAATACTACATTGGCGATGAGAACAAGGTTCAACTTTTCAACGTAATTGGAACCGTAGCCCTAATTGTAGCGCTACCATTATCAAAACCGTTGGCAAAACGATTTGGCAACCGCAATGTATTCATAGGTAGTTCGCTGATATCGGGCGTATTCTTTGCATTAATTTATATACCCGGCGTAAACAATCTTGAGAGTATATACATTTTCAACGTTTTGGCCAAAATGGCCTATGCACCAGCAGTTCCTTTATTATGGACAATGATAGCGGACTCAGCCGATTACGGCGAGTGGAAAACTGGCCGACGTTCAACAGGTCTATACTTTTCGGCGGCAGTATTTGCCCAAAAGGCTGGTTGGGGTATTGGTGCTGCATTGGCTGGGTGGATTTTGGCAATATCACAATTCGTTCCTAACACTGTTCAAACCGATACTGCCATTACTGGCATAAAATTGCTAGTTTCGGTAATTCCTGGAATTCTTTATATGTCGTGTGCAATCTTTATGATATTCTATAAGATTGATTCAAAAACAACCGAGATGATGAAGAAGGATTTGGCTGCTATCAGGGAAAAAGAGCAATAAGAACAATAATAACATTTCATTGTAAAAATGGATAATCTATATATTGGCAATAACAAGGTAAACAGCAATCAAAACGCTGTAACTGGAAAATTCACCCTAGTTGGCGATGAGAAATTCTACGAGATAGATGGGTACGATTCGATGTTGCCATTCTTTATAAGCCTTGCCAGCGATTCCAACCACTGGATGTACATCTCTAGTTCTGGAGGGCTAACCGCAGGACGTATCAACTCCGATAACGCTCTGTTTCCATACTATACCGACGATAAAATTCACGAATCGTCGGAGGTTACTGGTAGTAAAACAATCATACAAGTATCAAAAAACGGGAAAGTTTTTCTATGGGAACCTTTCTCAAATCGATATCAGGGAATTTATTCCATGCAGCGAAAAATTCTTAAAAGCGTAATTGGAAACAAAATCATTTTTCAGGAGCAGAATCTCGACTTGGAACTCACGTTTTGCTATAGCTGGATGAATTCCGATAGGTTTGGTTGGATTAAGAAGAGTTGGTTAACCAACAATTCAAATCAATCTCTAGGACTCTATTTCATTGATGGTTTGCAAAATATTCTACCTTATGGAGTTAGCGAATTTACTCAAAGTAAATTCTCAACCCTTGTAGATGCCTACAAAAAAAGCGAGTTGATTCAAGATGTCAACCTTGGATTATTTCGAATGGAATCCATAATGGCCGACAGGGCAGAGCCTAGCGAGGCACTAAAAACTACCACAGTTTGGAATTACGGCTTACCCAATAGCCTATTTCTTTTAAGTTCTGTGCAACTTGAGAATTTCAGACAGGGCAAAGCAATTACCAACGAAACTGAAGCCAAAGGTGTTAGAGGTGCCTTTTTTGTGGCAAATCAAGTCCTACTTAGCCCAAACGATACTAAAGAATGGTACTTTGCAGCGGATGTGAACCAGGACTCTACGCAGGTTAACAACCTTCTGCTATTTCTAAAAAACAACAAGAATATTGATGAATTGCTTGAGCAGGATATTGCCAATGGTACAAAAACTCTACAATCCATAATTGCACAAGCCGACGGAATTCAGGATACTGCAGATGAAAATACTGTAGCACGCCACTTCGCCAACACGCTTTTTAATGTTATGCGGGGTGGAATTTACAGCAACGATTATTTCATCAACAAGGGCGATTTTATAAAGCACATTAAGCATTTCAACGCTAAAATTGGTAATACCTATAATGAGTTTCTCGAAAATCTGCCTGAATCAATTCTGTATTCAGAACTAAATGAACTAATTAAGGCCAAGAACGATTCGAACCTTTACCGATTGTTCCTAGAGTATTTGCCATTAACATTTAGCCGCCGACACGGCGACCCGAGCCGTCCGTGGAATGTTTTTAATATCAACGTAAAAGATAAAGACGGAAACAGAATCCTTTACTACCAAGGAAATTGGCGCGATATATTCCAGAACTGGGAAGCATTATCAATATCCTACCCTGGTTTTATCAACTCAATTATCGCAAAATTCCTGAATGCTAGCACTGCCGATGGTTACAATCCTTACCGAATAACAAAGCACGGAATAGATTGGGAGGTGATTGAGCCCGAAAATCCTTGGTCGAATATTGGCTACTGGGGCGACCACCAGATTATTTACCTGTTAAGGTTGATGGAACTATCCAATAGTCATTTCCCGGGATTCCTTAATTCTTGGCTCAATAAGGAGATTTTTGCTTACGCAAATGTTCCATACAGAATTAAAGGCTACAACGATATTGTTGCAAACCCTAAGAACACAGTAACCTTCGATGATGAATTACATAAATCTATCGAGAATTCAGTTGAAACGTATGGAGCCGATGCAAAGCTAATCCTCGATTCCAATGGTAACGTAAAACTTGTATCCCTTACAGAAAAATTACTGGCAACGCTTCTGGCAAAGCTAAGCAACTTTATTCCAGAGGCGGGTATTTGGATGAACACCCTCCGCCCTGAGTGGAACGATGCCAACAATGCACTTGTCGGCAATGGCACATCAATGGTTACGCTTTATAACATGCATAGGTTTGTGGTGTTTATGCGTAAACTATACCGCTCATCGGAATCCGATAAGTTTATTGTATCCAATGAGATACAGCTATTTTTTAATGAAGTAAGCAAAGGTTTTAATCAGCATAAAAAACTCATCAATACTGGTTTCGATAATGCTTCACGAAGAAGTTTGACCGACCAACTGGGAATTGCAGGGGAAAACTATAGGAATGCAGTTTATGCTGGATTCTCAAATAGCAAAAACACTATTGCAAAAGCGGAGTTAATTGATTTTCTAACAACCGTTCTGGAATTTATTGACCAATCAATTAATGCCAATAAACGTTCCGATGGAATGTATCACTCATACAACCTGGCTACTTTCTCAAATAATTCAGTTTCAATTCGATATTTGAACGAAATGCTTGAGGGACAAGTTGCAATTTTGGGTTCGGGAATTCTATCGGCCAAGGAAACCGTGGACTTGCTGGATGCATTGCGTAATAGTGCACTATACAGACCAGACCAGCAAAGCTATATCCTATATCCAAACAAGAAGTTGCCTACTTTTTTGGAAAAGAACAATATTCCTGAAAACTTAGTGAATACGAGCAAAATTCTTAAAACATTGGTGAATATAGGCGACACATCTATAGTTGTAAAGAGTCAAAACGGAAAATATCACTTCAATGCCGATTTTATTAATGCCGAACACCTAGCATTGGCACTGGAAAGTTATAAAACGAGGGCAACTATCAATATTGATAAGGATGATATCCAAAAGGTTCTGAATATTTACGAAACGATATTCGACCACCAATCCTTCACAGGACGTTCAGGCACTTTCTACAAGTATGAGGGGCTTGGTAGTATATACTGGCATATGGTTTCCAAACTACTGCTGGCCATTGGCGAATCAATTCAGCAAGCAGTTGTCAACAACGAGGATAGTAAAATAATTAACGAGTTGAAGCAACACTACAGCGAGGCAAAGAAAGGAATTGGCGCACATAAATCGCCTACGGAATATGGCTCGTTCCCTTTCGACCCATACTCGCACACTCCAATAATGGCAGGTGTTCAACAACCTGGGATGACTGGGCAGGTGAAAGAAGATATTATTTCGAGATTCTTGGAGTTGGGGATTACTGTGTGCAATGGTCAAATAGAGGTAAATCCATTTTTACTCAGCCCAAAGGAATTTCACAAATCAAACAATCAAACTGCACCTTGGTTGTCTGTAATGTACTGTTCCACCCCATTCGTTTATCATTTAAATAAAAACCAGGGTATTGATGTTGAGTTTGCCGATGGAAAAACTATCAACGTAAGCGGCTATAAACTACCTTTAGATATTAGCCAATCAGTGTTTATGAGAGATAAAAAGATAGCCAGGGTGATTATCCATACAAAAGGATAGCACTCCGGTTTGTTGGTGGATTTATACAACTCATCCCGATGATTCAACAACTCATCGGGATTTTTTTTTATTAGAAAGTTGCATGCTGCAATTTTGTTTCCGAAACAATGTAAAAGACGGAAACAATGAAAAACATTTTATCAGCAGCATTAATAATCATTTCAATAAGTGTTAATGCACAGGTTACTGTTAAAGGAAAAGTTACCGATAAAAATGGAAATCCTTTAGTTGGCGCCAACATTATAATTAAAGGAACTTACGATGGAACGGTAACAGATTCAATTGGAAATTACTATCTAAAAGTAAAAACCGAAAATTCTACACTGATTGCAACCTATATGGGTTACATCAATCAGGAGACTTCGGTAAATTCCACAAAAGGTCAAACTGAAATCAACTTTAAACTTAAGGAGAACGCAAATCAAATTGAGGGTGTTGTAATATCGGCTGGCACTTTCGAAACTGCCGATAGAAAACGTAGTGTAACTCTTCAACCTCTCGATATTGTAACAACACCTAGCGCCACTGGCGATATTTACGGAGCGTTAACATCGCTACCTGGTACAGCAACCATTGGCGAGGATGGCCGCTTGTTTGTTCGTGGTGGCGATGGATACGAGAGCAAAACTTTTGTGGATGGTTTACTTTCGAAAAAACCTTACAGTTCCAATGTTCCCGATTTACCAAGCCGTGGTCGCTTTTCGCCATTTCTTTTTAGCGGAACAACATTCAGTACCGGTGGTTACTCCGCAGAATACGGACAGGCCTTGTCATCAGCACTAATATTGAGTTCAAACGCTCTTCCCAAAGAAACGCAAACAGATATCTCAATTATGACAGTTGGTGCAGGGGTAAGTCAAACAATAAAAGGGGAGAAATCGTCTATTTCCTTAGGAGTTGACTATACAAACCTTCAGCCATACTTCCAGTTATCGTCCCGACGATTCGAAATGAATAAATACCCCGAATCCGTTGGCATAACATTGGTTGCTCGCCAAAAGTTTGGGGAAGATGGAATGCTTAAACTTTTCAGCACATACTCCGGAACTCAGTTCGGACTAAAATATCCCGACTTAACAGTACCCGGCTCAATGTCCGACATATCAATCGAAAACAACAATAACTACACCAACCTATCTTATACAGATAAATTGGGCAGAGGATGGTATTTAAAAAGCGGTATAGCCTTTACAATCGACGGGAAAAACTTGGATTTACAATCATTCCTAGTTGATGAGTCGAACAAAAACCTACAGGCAAAAATCACTTTAAAGAAGAGTTTTAGCGAGAATGCATCGGTTCTGTTTGGTGCCGAGGAGACATTCAACAGGTTCAATCAGGATTACACTGAAACTGAAACTACTTTTAGTAACAATAGCAATTTCGATGATTTCAACTCGGCTGTGTACGCTGAGGGCGATTATCGGCCAATCGCAAAATTAGCCCTTAGAGCAGGAGTTAGAGGCGAACATAGCAGTTTGCTGAACAAATCAAACCTTGGAGCACGATTATCTGCCGCGGTGAAAATAACCAACTCGTCGCAAATATCGCTTGCCTACGGTAACTTTTACCAAACTCCGGAGGAGGACTTACTCCGGTTCACCCACAACTTAGGATTTGAACAAGCCAACCATTACATCGCAAATTTCCAATGGGAGAAAAGTGATAGAATTTTCAGAGTTGAAGCATACAAGAAAGAGTACAAAAACTTGGTAACATACAATCCTGAGGAGTACTGGAATGGCAACTATTACGAAAACTCAGGAAAAGGAAATTCGCAAGGTGTTGACGTATTCTTCCGCGATAGGAAAACATTCAGAACAATTGAGTACTGGGTTTCATACTCCTACGTAGATTCTAAACGAAAATATCGCTACTACCCCGAAATGGTAACACCATCGTTCGCACCAACTCATTCAGCAAGTTTTGTAGCAAAAAAATGGGTACAAAGCATTACCACACAGTTTGGACTATCGACTACTTTCTCAACTGGTCGCCCTTACAATAACCCCAATAGCACTGAATTTATGGATGGTCGCGCTCCTTTCTACCACGATATCAGCATAAACTGTAGCCACTTACGAACAATCTTTGGAAAATCGACAATTATTTATGCATCAGTGAATAATCTTCTAGGTCGCGATAATATTTACGGTTATCGCTACTACAGCCAACCCAACTCCGATGGAGTTTACGAGGCCTTTCCTTTAAGGAGCGATAGCAAGAGGTTTTACTTCATAGGAATATTTATCACACTTTAAGTTAGTCATCAAATTAAATAACTCAATATCAAACAACTTAATAACTAAACAAAATGAAAAGAACAATTTTAACAGCAGCAATTCTAATGGCATTAGGAACTGCAATGGCACAACAACCAAGTTTTGAAAACGCAATGCTTGAAACACTCACAATGTACGATAGCGCAAAGACAACAACCGACTTGCAAACCGTAGCAAGCAGATTTGAGAGAATTGCAACCACGGAAACTACTAAATGGGAACCGCTTTACTACCATGCATTCCTCAACATCAACCTAAGCTTCAGGGAAAAGGATGGCGACAAGAAAGATGCCTTACTGGATATTGCACAAAAAAGCATTGATAAAGCGCTTGAGGTTAATGGAGATAAGTCGGAACTTTACGCATTGCAAGGATTTTTGTATCAGGGTAGAATTCAGGTTAACGCAATGCGTGGCATGACCTACTCTCAAAAAGCATCCGAAATACTTGAAAATGCAGTAAAGGAAAATCCAAAGAATCCAAGAGCACTATTCCTACTAGGTCAGAATATTTTCTACACCCCAAAAATGTTTGGCGGAGGAACCAAAAATGCATTACCAAAATTTCAAGAGGCAAAGGCATTGTTCGAAAGTGAAAACGAAAAGACTGGCATTGCGCCTAAATGGGGTGCAAAATCGAATCAACGAATGATTGATGCCTGCAACAAAGAAAATAGTTAAATTTAGCACTTATAAAGCCCATAATTAAATTGATATTTTGAGCGAAGCGAAAAGTCTTTATTCACAATTTAAATATAGATTCTTCACTTCGTTCAGAATAACAATAAATAGGAGATTTTAGAAAAACATTAAAAAATTAATGATGAACTCAAAGGAAATTTTTCGCATATCGCTCCGCGAATTTAAGGATGTTTTAATTACACTTTTCTTTAGTGCATTAATAACTTATTCATTTGCGGGCAATTACCTATTTACAAATTTTAGTGCTGTCTATAAAAATCTACTATATGGCTTCTCAATAGGATATTCACTTTGGAAAGGAAATCAATTTATTGGATGGCTCGGCAATTTGTATTTCCCTTGGGAAAAAAATCCTAAACTTACTTTTACAATAAACTCTATATTTTCAGTTATTTACACAGTTTTAGCCATTATTGCAGTTAACTATCTGTTTTTGCACTTTGTGTTCAACATAAATATTTTTGATAATCTAGGACGTTGGATTTCGCAAATGGTTATAACCTTTTTGATTTCATTAGTTATTACCATTAGCTTTTACCTAGCCTACTTCTTTAAATGGTGGCGAATATCGGCAATAAATGAGGAGAAATTAAAACAGGAGGCCATTCAGCTCCGCTACGATGCGCTTAAAAGTCAGGTGAATCCGCACTTTTTATTCAATAGCTTAAGCGTACTAAGTTCGTTGGTGGATACCGATACAGCAAAAGCAAAGCAGTTTATCCAGCAATTCTCGGACATTTACCGTTACGTGCTCGACCAAAAGGATAAAGAATTGGTTGCCATGGATGAAGAAATTCGGTTTGTAAAATCGTACATCAACTTACATGAAATGCGCCATGGCGAGAGTTTGAAAATCTCTATCGAAATTAAGGATTTTTCGGGCTTTATTATTCCTCTCTCAATCCAAACCCTTTTGGAAAATTGCTTTAAGCATAATATAATATCGGAGGAAAAACCGCTAACTGTAAAACTTTGGAGGGACAACGATTTTATAGTAGTCCAGAACAACCTACAAAAACGCAGGGTTATTCAGGATTCCAATGGAATAGGGCTTGAAACAATCAGCAAAAGGTACGAGTACATATCGCAGCATCCTATGGAAATTGTTCAGGACGAGAATCATTTCACCGTTAAAGTTCCAATTATTAAATCAATATCATAAAAAATGAAGTATCTAATACTACTATCAATCCTTTTCTTCGTTTCAGAATTTCTGCTGATGCTTGTAAAGCGCTCAAAAAAAATTGAATCGAAACGACAAAACGATAAAGGCTCATTAGTTTTGCTTTGGGTAGTTATAACCCTTTGCTTTACTTTTAGTTTTATGTTCGCCAACTACAGAACCTGGACCCTTATTAATTATGCAATCTATGTTATTGGTGGTGTAATAATTATTTCAGGAGGAACTATTCGTTGGATATCAATCATTCAACTTAGTAGTGCTTTTACAGTTAATGTTGCTATAGCAAACAACCATAAACTTAAAACCAATGGGGTATACAAGTATGTTCGTCACCCCAGCTACTTAGGGCTCTGGCTTATAAT
Source organism: Bacteroidota bacterium (assembly GCA_023406715.1). GTDB lineage: Bacteria > Bacteroidota > Bacteroidia > Bacteroidales > Tenuifilaceae > SB25. Next base: position 15,287 of record JAEXVC010000174.1, read on the forward strand.
GTTTGGTTTTTCGGTTAGCATGAATAGCTATATCTCTATTATCATTGTTACAATTCCAATGCTTCTGGCTATCCTTTACAGAATAAAGGTTGAAGAGGAAATTTTACTTTCAGAATTCGGGAATGAATATTTGGACTACAGCAACAAAACCAAAAAACTTATTCCTTGGGTTATTTAATTTTTAATATCATAACTATGAGATACTTAAAATTAACCACATTTATTGCGACAATAATACTTTGCAATTCATTATATGCTCAAAGCAAACATTCCTGCTCATCATTTCAATTATCGTCAGGCGATACGGTTGTTGTGGGGCATAATCTGGATGAGTATTTTACTGTACCCGGTATGGTTGTGGTAAATCCAAGGAATATCAAAAAAGAGAATATTTCGTGGTACGATTTACGCAAAGGAAAAAAGAAAAATCAACCAAGCGTTCAGTGGACATCGAAGTATGGCTCCATAACCTATAACACATTTGGCCGAGAATTTATTGATGGTGGTATAAACGAAGCAGGACTTTATGTTGGTGAAATGACATTGATGGAAACAGAGTACTATACCGATATAGCGAAGCCAACCTTTTACCATTGCTTCTGGATGCAGTATCTACTCGACAACTATGCAAGTGTAAATGAGGTGATAGAAAACCTAAGCACCGTTTGTATTGATGGGCATAGTCGCTGGCATTTTTTTATAGCCGATAAAACAGGCGATGTTGCTACAATTGAGTTTATTAAAGGCAAGCCTATAATCCATAGAGGCGAAAATTTACCTCACAATATACTCTGCAACTCTGCATACAGCAACGATTTAGATTCGCTTAAACTATACAAAGGATATGGTGGCGAGAGAATTATTGATATTAACGATAAGGAAAACACCAAGCGTACAGTTAGAGCAACTGAACTAATACGAATCTTTAATGAAAGTAAACCGAAACCAATTGTCGATTATAGCTTCGATATGCTGTCATCGCTTAACCTTGGGAATAATCAGTGGCAGATTGTTTGCGATTTGACAAACCAAAAAATGTACTTCAAAACAGTACTGTGCAATAAAATTAAATATACCAGTATTAAGGAATTTAATTTTGATTCCAAAAATCAACTCTATATTGATATTCACAGCAACCTAGAAAATGATATAACAAATAACTTTTTGCCATTAACTGCAACGACAAATAAAAAGTATGTACGAAAAACTTGGTGGGCAATTGATTTTGGATTCTTCGGAAATATTTTTTTCAAACCATTTGTAGTATTTTTCATGGGAGCAAAAATGAGTGATTATACAAGCGAGTTTTACTTAAATGAGTAAATTGCCATTACAAAATCGATAAAAGCATATCTATGAACTATATTATTGCTGAGGATGAACGATTGACCGCAGAGCGATTAAAAACGATGATTGCGTTACTGCGTCCAAACTTTAATTGCCTCGCCGTTTTTGATTCTGTATCATCGGCGGTTAAATGGCTAAAGCAAAACCCGCATCCTCAACTTGCTTTCTTCGATATTCAACTGGCAGATGGTATCAGCTTCGAGATTTTTGAGCAGGTTAAGGTCGATTTTCCGGTAATATTCACCACTGCATACAACGAGTATGCGCTTAAAGCATTCAAGGTTAATAGTATTGATTATTTGCTTAAACCAGTAAACGAGAATGAACTAAAAGCGGCCATTGATAAATTTGAAAACACCAGAAGCAATTCAACTTCTATCGATTCCAGCCAAATTACAACACTAATAAACCAGTTGAACAACAGCTATAAGTCGAGGTTTTTGGTAAAGGTTGGCGAGCATCTTAAGATGATTAACTGCAGCGATATCGCCTTTTTCCATAGTATGGAAAAATCAACGTTTATCCGTAATACCGAGGGTCGCGATTACGCCATCGACCAAACTCTCGACCAACTTGAACTGGTTGTAAATCCATCGGAATTTTACCGTGTTAACCGCGGTTGCATTATTGGAATAAACTCCATCCGCGATATTGTGGCCTACTCAAACAGTCGCCTTAAAATTTTGCCAACTGTAAAAACCGACGAGGATATAATTGTAAGCCGTGAGCGCGTATCGGGGTTTAAGGAGTGGCTGGAACGTTAAAATTTCTTGTGCTGTAAAATTACCGTTTGCACGCACGAACAAGTGGCTTTCATTTGCATCTCTTACTTTTTCCATGATGAAAAAGTAAGCAAAAAATCTAGGCAAAACTATGCTTCCTTCCGCCCTGCTGTAAGTCTAGAATTTCTGCAAAAGTAGGCAAGCCCCTTTTGCGAAATTCTAAAACTTTCAGCATTCACGCACTCTCCTGCTCGCAGTTTTGCCAATCCCACCCACTTGCCTTTTACATTCTAAATCATAATACTCATGACTTTTACAATTCACTCCAAAGCATTTGACTTTTTCATTAAGCCCTAACTAATTTACACCTCCGAACCTATAAACAAAACATTGCTTTGAATTCTGCATAAAGTGCTGTAAACCGATACTGCTTGGTTATTGGAAAACTGTTTAATCTCCCAAACTTCTGGATAATCGTTAGAGTAAATAAGGTTTTTAGTCAACTCTTTAATCTCCTTACTAGTTGAGTTTGAAGCATCTATCAATTTGTAAAATTCGTCGAGTTTTAGCTTAAGCTCTCCTACCCTACTTGTGGTTCCATTTTCCTTAATTACAAAAATTGACGATACCGCTGTAGCCTTATCTGGAATTGTTAGCGAGTTGTAACTGAAAGGAATATCCTTTTTAACCTTAAGTGCATCATTAATTACATCTTGCTTTAACTCATCAATATAACCTGAAATATCCTGTGCTTTAAGTTTTATTTCATTGGAACTTGGAGCGTTGAAATTATCACCTAAATATTTAACAAACTGCTCATGGTTGTAACCACTCATCGATATACTATTAAGCACATTGGAACTCACATTTAAAGCCAAAAAGACATTAAATACAGCCAAGAAAGTTAAGCCAAACATAACGGCCAAATTATTCCTAATCGATTTAATCTTTGGCTTCCTAGTTTGATAAAGATAAACTGGCAAAAACAGCACAAATGGCGATAAAATTCCAAGCACTAAGAAAACAGAGGCTCCTGGCCAATGTAAAATCTTAAACAATGCCCCCAGAATACATACAAAGAAAACTATGAATGTAACAATGTAAAGCCATACATTTTTCTTCTCATCTTGGCTTGTGTAATTATTGTACAAAGCCAATGGTAAAAATATAAAGCAGAAAAGAAAAATGGAAAGTGTTAACACTATTGATGCTCCAGGCATATGTAATACCTTTAGGAGAGCGCCAAGCAACATAAGATTTGCGCTCACTATTCCTGATATATAGATAAACTTCTTCATTGGACTAATTTTTTAAGTTTACAAACTACTTTTTAAGGCAAATCAAGCCAACAGCTTGCGACTCAACAAGCCTTACACTTTTCTTCAAATCTGAAAGAACAGCCAATGCGCCAATTGTAATCTGATTATCAAAGTTGATTTGCTCCCAACTAAGTACCACAGAACCATCGTTAATTGAGTTTGTATTCAGAAGAATGGAAATGTTATTGGCTAAATTCTTATCATCCGGAAACGCATCAACTAAAGCCTTTCCGTAATGGTTAATCTGATTTTTGAGCAAAACAGCAGCACCCTTATCACCAGCCATTACTCTGCCAACAGCATCCATACTGGACTTATTACCAATATAGGTTACATCACTGAGCATTTGTTTAGCAGTGGCTTTATCAACACCCTCGGCTACTGCAATAATTTCAACCTCTATACTGTCAATTAATAAAACCAAACTCTGTGTTTCCTTTCTAATAATATCAACCTGTTTACCGTATTTAACCTTGATGCTATCGGAAGCATTGTCAAAATTGCCATAAAACTTTTGATTCTTTGTTTCCAGATAGTTAACAATGGCAGCAGAACTCTTGGCATCGCTCACCAGCGTTCCTAGTGTATCTTTTGATGCGTTCAGAGCGAGTAAAACGCTGAACAGAATAAAGAACATTGTACCAATTATCAGAAAAATATACTCGCCAGTTATTTGCTTTATCTGCTTAAATTTTGAGTAAGTAAATAAAGGTAGAAACACAGATACCAGTATAATTGAACCAAGAATCATTAATACTGCAGCACCAGGCCAATGGAACAGTTTGAACATAGTAGAGAGTTCAAAAATTATCAAGCCAACAACACCCAAAGTAACAATCCATTTATCCTTGGCAGTTTCCGATTGGCGATACTTCTTAATCAGAAGCAATGGCAGAAAAATAAACAGAATAAACACCCAACCTAAAATAAGGAGCACTCCTGCCCAAGGCCAATGCATTACCTTAAACAAAACCCCAAACATAAAGAGTAATCCACCAATAAATATTGACAGATGAAGTGCTAGTGATTTTCGCCCCTCCAAATCTCTATAGTTTGTATAGATAGCTGAAGGAAAAAAAACTAATCCCAAAATCACAAATCCCAGCAGAAGTAGAATACTTGCACCCGGTAAATGAAGAATCTTCATCAGGGTAGCCAATGCCAGCAAAGCAAGCGAGACATTGCCTGTAATTTTCATGGTCATTTTCATAATTCGGTAGTTTTTATCGATTAAATACTGAGTATTTTCCTGAATTTTCTGCAGAGTTTTAATACCTACTTGTTGTTTCACAAGCTCATAGGCTTCATCAAAACTCTTGCCTTCGTACATTTCGCTCTCCACCTCGCAGCAGATATGGTCAATTAAATCGTCGGCCAGATGCGAAAAGGTAATCCGAGCATTCTCTACATCATCAGCAATTTGCTGAACCTGACATTTACTTAACGTGTACATACTGTAATCCCATATTAGGTTGAAGCAAAGCCTTTATGGTATTAACAAAATCTTCCAGTTCCTCAATTCTCTCCTTAGCAGTGCTTTTACCAGTTTCGGTAAGCGAGTAGTAAATCCTGTTTCGGTTATTAATCACCTCCGATTCCGTTTTTACAACTCCCTCCTGCTCTAACTTATGAAGAATTGGGTAAAGCGCACCAAAGGTTAACTCAATTTTGCCATTGGTCAACTCCTTTACTCTTTGCGTAATTTCATACCCATACATCCGCTTATTCTCCGATAAAAGTTTAAGGATGATTGGGTTTAACGTTCCTTTAATTAAGCTGTTCTGAATCATAAGTGGGTGTTTTTTTCAATTTATCAATGAAACAAATATATATAATTTTCTTATATATGTCAATTATTTTGATATAAATTTTTAAAATTAAATGAAATTAACACTTAAATAACTGATATACTGAATGTTTTAAATTATATATTTCAGAACAAACCTTTTGATATTTCGAATGTTTGATGTTCATTTGCAGTTCAAATTATATATGATGATTTACGTTGATGCACCTACTCCATACTACCAATTCGAGAACCTAAGCAAATTCTCTGACAGAATAACCCATTTCATTTCTACCCGAAATCATAACGGAAGTGATAGATTCACCATTGGAATGAACGAATATCTTGATGAAGCGGGTGTTAACGCAAATCGAGAAATTCTTGCTGCACAATTCAACTTCAAGCCCGATTCGTATGTATTTGCAGAGCAAGTACACGGCAACATTGTAGAGTTTATTAGTCCTGAGAAGCGGGGATTAGGAGCTTTCAACAGAGCCTCATCCCTACCCTACTCCGATGCAATGATTACGCATCACCCAGATATCTGCATTGTTGCCCAAGCGGCCGATTGTGTTCCAATCCTTTTCTACGATCCCCAAAATAACGTTATTGCTAGTGCTCACGCCGGATGGAAAGGAACTGTGGCAAAGATTGCTGGTGAAGCAATAAAATCGTTTAAGAGTTTATATAACTCAAACCCAGAGGATATTATTGTAGGTATTGGCCCATCCATTGGCCCTTGCTGCTACGAGGTTGGACACGAGGTGGCAGAACAAGTAAAATCATCTTTTATCAATTCTGAAAAACTTCTTATTCAAAGCCCTAAATACACTAAGCCAGTATTCAACCTATGGGAAGCAAACGTAAGTACGCTAATTGAGCAGGGTGTAAAGCCCGATAACATTGAAGCAGCCAAATTTTGTACAAAGTGCAATAACTCCGAGTTCTTCTCGGCTCGTGCTGGCGATAGAGGGCGGTTTGGAGGGTTTATTATTATACGTGAATCGTGAAACGTTAAAAGTTAAAAGACTTAAAACTCATTAAGAACTTTCAATAATTCTTAAGAAATTTGGAAATATTTCTCCTCTTAATCTAACTTTAAATACAAATAGATTTCTAAACCAAAATATTCACAAAACATCCATTTTATCAAAAATCAGTTTCGTTTTAAGCAAAAATTTGTAGGTTTGGCTTTCAGAATTTTAAAAACCAAATCGAAAATCAAATAACTTAAAACCTAACTAAAAATGTCGCACGAACCAGTTGAAAAAATCAAAGGTCTTCCGGAGAATGCATACACAGAGCTAAAGGAAGGCGAAGAGTATCAACCTATAATGTCGCCCCATAAACAGGTACCCGAGGTTAACACTTGGAGCGTTCTTTGGGGTTTGGTTATGGCAATTATCTTTTCTGCTGCAGCAGCATACCTAGGACTAAAAGTTGGTCAGGTATTCGAAGCCGCTATTCCAATTGCAATTATTGCTGTTGGATTGTCAACAGTTGCAAAACGCAAGGGAGCGCTTGGCGAGAATGTCATTATTCAATCTATTGGAGCAAGTTCAGGAGTTATTGTTGCAGGTGCAATTTTTACACTCCCAGCTCTTTACATATTAAATCTTGAGGCACAATTCTACCAAGTATTCCTATCGTCACTATTTGGTGGTGTTTTGGGTATCCTATTCCTAATCCCATTCCGTAAATATTTTGTTTCCGATATGCACGGAAAATTCCCATTCCCCGAGGCTACAGCCACCACCGAGGTGCTTGTATCGGGTGAAAAAGGTGGAAAACAAGCCCGATTGCTTGTAGTTAGTGGATTAATTGGAGGTATTTACGACTTTATCATAGCAACCTTTGGTTGGTGGAGCGAGGTGGTTACAACCCGCGTAATACCTGCAGGTGAAGTACTTGCTGCAAAAGCGAAATTAGTTTTCAAACTAAACGTTGGTGCAGCTGTAATGGGTATTGGCTATATCATTGGATTAAAATACACCGCGATTATTGCAGCTGGTTCGTTTGTTGGCTGGTTCGTTATTATACCAATCATCAACTACTTTGCACCCGGATTAACTGAGACTGTTGGCAGTAACGTAACACTGCTAGTTGGCGATATGAGCGCTGAGCAGATTTTCTCTACATATGTTCGTCCTATTGGTATTGGTGGTATTGCAATGGCCGGTATTATTGGAATTATCCGCTCCAGCTCAATTATTAAAAAAGCCTTCGGACTAGCTGCATCGGAACTATTTGGCGGACATAAATCTATGCCAAAAGAAGAACTTAGAACCCGCAGAGACCTTCCAATGGCAATTATTGCTGGCGGTATTCTTCTTACCACCGTTCTTGTATTCATTTTCTTCCAGTTTGGAGTAGTACATAATCTAACTCACGCTCTAATTGGGCTTGGAATAGTAATGGTTATTGCTTTCTTATTCACCACAGTTGCAGCCAACGCTATTGCAATTGTTGGTACGAACCCAGTATCGGGAATGACTTTGATGACTCTAATCATCGCATCGCTTGTTATGGCATCGGTCGGATTAACTGGAACATCGGGAATGGTTGCTGCGCTTATTATTGGTGGCGTTGTATGTACAGCACTATCGATGGCGGGTGGTTTTATAACCGACTTAAAGATTGGTTACTGGTTAGGTTCATCGCCAATTAAGCAGCAGAGCTGGAAGTTCCTTGGAACATTTGTCTCTGCAGCAACTGTTGGTGGTGTTATCATTCTATTAAATAAAACTTATGGATTTACAGGTAAGGATGCCCTTGTTGCTCCACAAGCAAACGCAATGGCAGCTGTAATTGAACCTATGATGAGCGGAAAACCTGCTCCTTGGATGCTTTATGGTGCGGGTGCATTCCTATCGTTGATTCTTACTATGATTGGCGTTCCTGCACTAGCTTTCTCTTTGGGTATGTTTATTCCTCTACAATTAAATACTCCGCTTCTTTTTGGAGGTATTATTGCACACATTGTTTCTACCCGCTCTAAGGATGCTAAAGTTAACCAAGCTCGAAAGGAACGCGGAACACTCATTGCATCGGGATTTATTGCGGGAGGTGCACTAATGGGCGTTATTAGCGCTGTTTTGAAATTTGGTGGAATTAACTTTGTAAATACCGAATGGATTGAATCGCACCCAGCCGAGATACTTGGATTTGTGATGTTCCTTGTAATTGGAGGATACATTATTTGGGAAAGTTTAAGAGCAAAACCAGAGGAAGAGTAGTGTCGAGTGAAAAGTTAAAAGTTAAAAGTTTACAAGATTCTAAACATTTATCCTAACTTTTAACTTTCTACTTTATGAACTTTTAACTTTAAAGAGTATGATAAACAGAGATAATTTAGTCGACCGCTTTATAAGGTACGTTAAGATAGATACCCAAAGCGACGATACAGTAACCGATAGATTTCCTAGCACCGAAAAGCAATTGGTTCTTTCCAACCTACTAGTTAAAGAACTAAAAGAACTAGGTGTTGAAGATGTTAATATCGATGAATTTGGCTATGTGATGGCTACTATTCCAGCCAACACAACCAAGAATGTTCCCACGCTTGGTTTCCTAGCACACGTGGATACCGCACCCGATATGCCCGGGAAAGATGTTAAACCTCGATTTGTGGAGAATTACGATGGAAAAGACATCGTCCTAAACAAAGAAAAAGATGTTGTACTTGCAGTTAAAGAATTTCCAGAGTTAAAAAACTACATTGGGCAAACATTAATTGTAACAGACGGTACAACACTTCTTGGTGCTGATGATAAAGCCGGTGTAGCCGAGATAATGACTGCCGTTGAGTATATAATGAAAAACCCCAACTTCAAGCACGGAAAAATCCGAATAGGCTTTACTGCCGATGAGGAAGTTGGACGTGGTGTTGACCATTTCGACGTTAAGCGCTTTGCAGCCGATTACGCTTACACCTTGGACGGTGGAGCAATTGGCGAGTTAGAATTCGAGAATTTTAACGCTGCTGGTGCAAAAATCACCATACAAGGAAGAAATATTCACCCCGGCTACGCAAAGGACAAGATGCTCAACGCAATACTAATTGCGCAGGAATTCAACAGTTTGCTACCCGCACACGAACGCCCAGAGCACACCGTTGATTACGAGGGATTTTATCACCTTATAAAAATGGATGGCTCGGTAGAAAAGTCTACCTTCCAGTACATTATCCGCGACCACGACCGTAAAAAGTTTGAATCGCGTAAAGCATACATGGAGCGTATTGCCGAATACCTAAACTCTAAGTATGGGCAAGGAGTGGTAACTCTTGAACTGAAGGACCAGTACTACAATATGCGCGAAAAAGTTGAGCCCGTTTACCACGTTGTTTCAACAGCCATTGAAGCAATGGAGAAAGTTGGTGTTAAACCAAACGTTAAACCAATCCGTGGTGGCACCGATGGTGCACGTTTATCGTATATGGGACTCCCCTGCCCAAATATCTTTGCAGGAGGAGAGAATTTCCACGGAAAACACGAGTATGTCCCTGTTGAAAGTATGGTTAAGGCAACCGAGGTTATCCTTAAAATTGTTGAGCTTTACGAATCTAAATAATCAGCACTCACCTTACAAAAAGCCCCGTAAATAGGGGCTTTTTCTGTATTTAGTCCCCAAAGCAGCATCTGACAACTATTTTAAGTCTATCAGAAAAACATCTTTATTAAAAAGTGTTATAATCTATAGGGTTTTCTAAATTGCAGGTATCTATTTATAAAGAAATCCTTAAATTTATTTTTACTAATATTCCTCCAAAAAAATAAGGAATGAAAAAAACTATTTTATTTATCCAATTTGCATTGATTAGCGTATTTGGTTTAGGCCAAAATTACAGAATCAATCACTATACAGTAAATCAGGGATTATCGCAAAGTGTTGTTTACACTACATTTCAGGATAGCCGAGGGTTTATCTGGATTGGAACACAGGATGGATTAAATAGGTTTGATGGCTATACCTTTGTGAAATACCTTCACAATCCAAACGACACAAACTCCATATCTGATAGCTGGATATATTCTATCACCGAAGATAAAGAAGGAAACCTGTGGATAGGAACACGCCGTGGCTTAAATAAGTTTGATTTTGCCAAAAATAAATTCACCAGATACATTCACACACCTGAAAAAGAAAACGACCCCTATCGCGATAACGTTTACGGATGCGTTGCTGGCAATGATGGATTAATTTACACCAATACTCCTCCACTAATCAATGCCTTTAATCCCAAAACGGGCAAGTACAAACATTTCAAAAATAGCGTAGGCGAAAATCCTAACGTAGAGGAACAAACACTCCCTATAATTCTTGATAAAGATGGAGAAATTTGGGCTGCAACAACCTTTGGACTAACCAAATTTAATCCTATTACTGGAAACTTTACAAATTATCAGCACAATCCCGCAGATAAAAACACTATTAACGATAATAATATTCTTTCGGTTTATGAAGATTTAGAAGGGAAAATATGGGTTGGTACCAATCAGGGCTTTTGTATTCTCGATAAGGAAAGAGAAATTTTCAATAATTACTCACTTTCGATTAATGGCAATCCTGTAGGTATTAGAACAATTGCAAAAGACTTAAAGGGAAAGTACTGGGTTGGAACCCAAGGCAATGGAATTTTTAGGCTAAGTTTCGATTCAAACAAAAAAGTTATAGTAGAAACACAAATCACATCGGGCGTTGAGCAAAATGCTAGTCAACTTAACCACAATACTGTTAACTCCTTAATAATTGACCGCTCTCATAATCTCTGGATTGGAACACTAAATGGACTCGACAAAACTGACCTAAAAGACCCTCGCTTTAAACTCTACCGAAAATCCAAAGAAACCTCCTCGGTCAATTTGCTCGACAATGTTATGGCATCAATATACAAGCATAAGAATGGTGATATTTGGGTTGGAAACTGGACTGCTGGTTTAAATATTTTCAATAGAGAAACAAACAAGGTAACTCAATACTCATCGACACTTTCCGGGAAGAACTATATCCCCAACAACTCCGTTCATGTTATTTTCGAGTACAAGGATAACGAAATATGGATAGGAACACGAAATGGAATTTACGTTTTTAAGGAGGATAGGTTTGTCTCTCTAAACCAATTCTATAACACAAACAAATTACCTAGTTTTGAGAACAACAGAGTTTTCAGCATAGTAAAGGAACGCAACAATAACGTTTGGGTGGCAACACAGGGCGGACTTTACTACATCGATATGAACAATTACAGTTACGAAAGTTACACCATCGATACCGACGTTGATAGAAGAATAAGCGATAACCTAGTCTACACCTTAACCTTCGATTGCGATAGCAACCTATGGATTGCCACTAAAAACGGACTCGATAAATACGATAGAAAAAGCAACAAAATCAGTCATATTCTCAGAGATGAGAAATCTCAAAACACATTAACTGACAATTACTGCGTTTCGCTTTGCTACACTTCGGACTCAACGCTTTGGATTGGCACAAAAAGTGGAATTAATCGCCTCAACCTAAAAACAAACAAATTTACTTACTATACAGAAGCTGATGGCTTAGCATCGAATCTTGTTTATGAGATTATTCAAGACGATTTTGGCGATATGTGGTTTGGTACAGGAAAAGGTTTATCGCAACTCAGGAAAAACCAGAAAAGAATTATTACCTACAGCGAAGAGGATGGATTACAGGGTCTTGAGTTCAACCTTCGCGCAAGCCATAAGAGTAGGGATGGAGAGATATTTTTTGGCGGCATGAATGGGTTTAACTCATTTAATCCCAAAGAATTATCGGACAACAAGAATGTGCCTTCATTGGAGTTTACTGCATTTCAGAAACAAAATAAAAATGGTAGCGAGAGCCTCCATATAACTAACAACAGCAAAGTTGTGCTCAACTATAGTGATTTTGCATTCTACGTTGAGTTTGCAGCTTTGGAATTTACAAGTCCAAATAAAAACCAGTATGCCTATAAATTTGATGGAGACAATCAGGGTTGGATAAACAACGGAAATAGGCGGTTTCTGACTTTTTCGAATATGACTCCTGGATTATATAAACTTTGGATAAAGGGTAGCAACAATGACAATGTATGGAATGAAAACGGAACATTTATAATAATACGAATCAGACCACCTTGGTATAGAAGCACTTTAGCGTATATTATTTATGTTATTTTAATTATAACTACAATAATCCTTGTAGTTAAATACCGTGAGCGGTCGCTCAAGGAACAAAAAAGGATTCTTGAGGAAAGAGTGGAAGACCGAACCAAAGAGGTAGTTAAACAAAAAAGTGAGATTCTTGAGAAAAACCATGAACTAGAGGAACAAAATCAGGAGATTATGAGCCAAAGAGATTTACTTTCGAATCAGAATGAACGAATCTCAAAACAAAACAAACAGATTAAGGATAGTATTCAGTATGCTAGTAGAATTCAATCGGCAATTCTGCCATCGACATCAATTCTGAGCGAATTCAACATTGAACACTTCCTAATTTTCAGACCAAAGGATATTGTAAGCGGCGATTTTTACTGGTTTAAGCAAATGGGCGACCATTTATTAATTGCTGTTGCTGATTGTACAGGACATGGAGTACCCGGTGCATTTATGAGTATGCTGGGCAACGCCTTTCTAAACGAGATTGTTGCACATAACGATATAACAAAAGCTAATGAAGTTTTGGATAGATTAAGAGACTTAATCATCTCATCGTTAAAACAATCTGGCGAGGATGCGGTTACACGAGATGGTATGGATATTGCATTCTGCGAGATAAACCTAAAAACCTTGTCAATTCAATTCTCCGGAGCGCACAATTCTCTCATAATTATTAGGAATAATGAGCTCATTGAACTCCACGCCGACAGATATCCCGTTGGGCTTTACCATAAATCGTTGATTCCTTTTAACAACCATGAGTTTCAACTGATGAAAGGTGATAATCTTTACATGTTCACCGATGGCATTTTTGACCAATTTGGAGGAGAAAATGGCAGTAAATTTATGTATAAGCGCCTAAAAAACTTAATGATTGAAGTAAATCAACTTCCAATGGAATCTCAGAAATTAAAAATTGAGAAGAATGTTGATGAGTGGATGAAAAACGAGTACGAACAGATTGACGATATAACTATGCTAGGAATGAGAATACATTAAAAAAACTAAATATCAACCTTAAAACCTAATTCAACATCATTTGCAGGAATACCTCCCCTTACACCCCAGTTTTCCTTTGGTTGTTCATTAATTAGAATGAATATTTCGTTTTTTGCAATGCCCAAACTTTCAGATAAATTAGTAACGATAAGTTGATACAATAATTTTTTTGTAACAACAGTTCTACCTGAAAACATCGAAATCTCAATAACCAATTTATAGGGTTTCTTCATTGTAAATAGAAAGGGCTCATACTCCATTACCCTGATATTTCTATCATCATCAGGTAATTGAAGCGCTTGTTGTACCGAACTCATTGTAACATTCATTAACCTAAATAAGAATTCAATACTTTCTCCTTTTGCTATGCTTATATTAACTAGTGGCATATTTCTTCAATTTATTCAAACAATTTGATTCAAAAATAGTATAAGAAGTAATTATTTATGGCTTTAGTATAACATTTTAACTCTTTTCATATATTTAGACCATAATTAAAACCAATGAATTATATCAATTTTCATTGTCATAAGCCCGATTCCTGCAACAACGGCTACGGAGTATATTCACTTAACGTGAATGATATTGTAGATGAACAAATCCCCGAAAACTGTACCATTGGTATCCATCCCTGGCAATGCAAACACCCTGATGTTAACGATTGGCTTAAGCAAATGGATTTCCTCGCTCAAAGCCCAAATGTACTGGCCATTGGCGAAATTGGATTAGATAGGCTTAGAGGGGGTAACCTTGATTTGCAAACACAAATAATGCTTTTACAAGTTGAAATTGCAAAGAGTGTTAACAAACCAATAATTATTCATTGCGTTAGGGCTTGGAGCGAGCTGGTAAAAGCGCTCTCAAAACCAGATTTTAAAACTGTTAAGAAAGCAATTCATGGTTTCAGAGGAAAAGCCGATATTGCAAAGCAATTAATAAGCCAAGATTACTACATATCGTTCGGGTCAATCCTTGTAGACCCTACACCAGAACTAGCAGAATCGTTAACTATGGTTCCGTTGAATAGGCTATTCTTCGAGACTGATGCCTCCGAAATGCCAATAGGCGAAGTTTACTCTGCTGCCTCGGATATCCTAGATATGCCTGTTGAAGAACTACTCCAACAAACCGAGAAAAACTTTGCTGAGTTTTTCAATAGGTAAGATTATTAATTATTATCCGATTTTGTCATTTTGAACGAAAAGAGAAACCTCTCACCTTACTTTAACGCAAAAGGTAACTTGCACTCCAATTAATACATTTTTAAAATCTTATATCTTTTCTGATATTTGCCGATAATTTACAAAAATACTATGCACTGGTTAGAGCGGACAGAGTTGCTGTTGGGAACAGAACAAATAGCCAAATTAAAAAGCAAGCATGTTTTAATTGTGGGCCTTGGTGGAGTTGGAGCATATGCCGCTGAGCAAATTTGCCGGGCTGGCATTGGTCAAATGACTATAGCAGATGGCGATACCATTCATCTAACCAACATAAATCGGCAACTCCCTGCACTTAATAGCACTGTAGGCTTGCCCAAGGCTGAATACCTTGGAAAAAGATTACTGGATATCAATCCAAATTTGAAGTTAAATATCATTCAGGAATACCTCCGCGATGACAGGATGAAGGAAGTGCTTTCGCAACATTATGATTACGTTGTTGACGCAATAGACACACTTTCCCCAAAAATTTTCCTAATTCACGATGCCTATAAGAATGGCCTTAGAGTTGTAAGTTCAATGGGTAGTGGCGGAAAACTCGACCCCACAAAAGTTGAAATTGCCGATATATCGGAATCGCACAACTGCCCTCTTGCGCGCATTCTTCGTAAAAGATTACATAGATTAGGAATTCGGACAGGTATAAAGGTGGTTTACTCCCCCGAGGAGGTTCCAGAAAATGCAACTCGCCCTTGCGAGGGTGAACCAAACAAGAAAACTACCGTAGGAACAATCTCCTATATGCCTCCAATTTTTGGGTGTTTTATTGCATCGGTAGTGGTTAGGGATTTACTAGCGGATTCTTAAAAAACGGTAATACTGTTTGCGATTCAGGAAATAACCACTTTCCTTCCTGATACTTTATTTCTGGGAAATTTACGTTTTGTGTATTCAACAGGTTATATGTATCGGTTTTAAATTCGGTAAACAAGGAATCGTCAACTGTGCTAAAGTATTGCTTACTAACCGACTCATACTCCGAAACAGGCAGAACCTGATACAACCGCTTTAAATCCCTAAAAGGAATATGAACCCAAACTGGGATATAACCAGTATTGGTAATTTGTGTTTTACCTACTTTATTCTTGGATAACTGAACAAAAGTAACCACACCGCCATTGCAATAACGTTTACGTTGGTTCGACACAAAGTTCCCCAATGAGTAAACTACAACCTGACCAGTTGAACTATCTGTATCAAATGTTGCTTCCATACGTTGCACAACGTGAGGATGTGAGCCAATAATGATACGAACACCCAAACCTTTCATAAACTCGGCAAGTTTAATCTGAGTTTTGGATGGATTCGTTTCGTACTCGTTTCCCCAATGGATGAATACAATAACCTCATCAACCCCAAGCACCTTTGTTTTTTCGACATCCTTACGGATTAAAGCAGTATCAATTAAATTTACAATTACAGGAGTTGGAACAGGAATCCCATTTGTTCCGTAGGTATAGTTGAGCAAGCCTAGTTTGAAACCATTCTTATCAATAATCAACGGGTTTATTGTTTCTCTATGAGCCGAATCCTTAAAAGTTCCCGTATGCGGAATTCCCTTTTGCGATAACACATCTATTGTTCTAATAATACCATCCTTCCCCCTATCCACTGAATGGTTATTGGCTGTAACCAAAACATCTACACCAGCATTCATCAATCCATCAACCAAGTTATCGGGCGAACTAAACTGTGGGTATCCTGAGTAAGGTTCGCCAGCCAATGTAACCTCAAGGTTTGCAATAGTTATATCGGCATAAGAGAAAACACCTTTCATTCTGGTAAAAACACTATCGTAATTATAACTCTTTGTTGCATCATCGTAAGCAGAGTTAATTTGTGGCGAATGCCCCATAACATCGCCCACAAAAATTAGATTCAGGGTATTATTATTCTGACCAGAACTAATAAAGCCTGCGAATAGGAATGAAAAAGTTAAATAAATATTTCTCATAGCAATTGGTATTGATGTTACAAATATAATGTTTTCAATCATTCCGAATAAAGCAAAAAGGGTGCCCCTTAGGGCACCCTTCGTTTACAAATATGACTTGTAGATTATTTCTGTTCTTCGGGCGACATAACAACCTCAACAATATTGCCTTGGCTGAACATCTTGTTAGCAAATGCTTTAACCTTTTCTACGTTAACAGATTTAACAACATCTAAGTAAGTTGTATGCTTGTCGATTCCTGACTCATATTTCTCACGAATAACACCTGACCAGTACCTGTTTTCGCGCTGATTTTGGTCATACTGCTTAAGCATAAACTCTTTTGCTTTGTTTACATCTTCCTCAAGTGGACCATTAGCCTTAATCTTCTCAATCTCAGAGTAGATAATTCCAATCAGTTTATCGCGTTTTTCTGGGTCAGTGTCAAATATCATTCTCAACACATAGGACTGAGTTGGGAAATCACCAATTGACATACCTACACTTACGCCATAGGTACCACCTTCTTTCTCGCGAATTTCCTCAAGGTAACGATTTTGAAGAATTGAGTTGATGTAACTTACCAACACCATATTCTCTAAATTATACTGAGCATCGCCAGTTAATGCAATGTATACAGATGATTTTGGAGTTTGTAATTGTTTATTAAAGAAATTAGATACTTTACCTTTTGGAGCTCTAACGCCATTATCCTTGGCAACATCCTTACGTTTAACAGTAGGCAAACCTCCAATATACTTTTCAACCAATGGCTTAGCATCTTCGGCTTTCATATTACCAGTGAAAATAAATGTAAAATCAGAAGCATCGGCAAAGCGATTCTTGTAGAAATCCATCACCATTTTATAGTCAACTTTATTCAAGTACTCCAAATCCTGAGGCATAACTCGTGGGTTTCTGTTGGCCATTGCAATGGTAATACTATCGCTAAATGCTTTACGTGGATCGGCCGATGCATTTGCCATAAATGCTTTCATACGCTCCATATAGGTGTTGAAACTCTCAACATCCTCGCGTGGCGCTGTAAAGTATAAGTAAACAAGTTGAAGCATTGTTTCAAAATCCTTTGGTGATGCGCTACCGCTTATA
>JAEXVC010000024.1 GCA_023406715.1 Bacteroidota bacterium
GGATTATACCTTCCAACAAAGGAGAATCCCCTTGTCGATGGGCTTACAGGCGCAACGCCAACTGGCGATTACTTCATAAAAGTCACACCTAACCAAAACTCAACCTACCTAATGTTTGCGGAGTTTAATCATTCCGTAGATTTTAACTCATACTTCAAGGAGAATAGCCCACAAGGGAGTTCCTACTATTCTGGCGGAAGCGAAGGGAGCGGACAACCAGCATTGGTTTACTGCGCAAGAATAGATTTGAATTCTGCTCAAGATTACTGGGAACTCCAACTAATTGGTCAATCAAGTCCCGATGGCTCCAACGGTAATCTATATACAAATCTGGACAAGATTACTTCTGCAAAAGATATTGTAAACAAAGTAATTGTTGAACGCAAATAAGTAATGAGATGAAAAGAATATCAACAATAATCAGCATTCTACTATTGCTTGTAACATCGGCTTTTGCTCAGAATTCATCAGTATTTACACGGGCAGGAATTAGCGGCATTCAAGTTGGATATAGCTTTGAGCCGATAACTAGAGTAAACTTACCTATTTCAATAGGAATATCTTCAAACTTTATTGAAAAAAAGTACAACGATTTTTCGGTGGAAGTTTGGCCAAATTACCAGTTTCAAAGGAATAACTTCAGATTCCCGTTAGGGCTTATGGCTGGTGTAAAATGGGTTAAAACTTACGATTATAGCTACGCTGTTTTTAACTATGGCCTATACAGCGGTGTTTCATATAGCTTTGGCCGAAATGAAATTGGCCTGAATGCTGGTGTAAAATTCGGGAAGCGCAGGTATATCATAGAATCACAAACATCAATAGGTGATATTTCTGCTTACGAAACCTATAGGGAAAACCCACTGCTACTAATGATTACTTACTCATTTAAAATAAAATAGAAAATGAACAGGATAATAAACTACTTAATTTTAGCAACTATGGTATTCTCAGTATTCGGTTGTGCTTGCACCTCAACGTCGAGGAGCGATTTTGAGGAAAACCTGAACGACAAGAACGATGTTTACAGGATTCTTTACTACGCATCGCTAGCAGGGAATTCGCATAACACACAGCCCTGGAAGGTTAAGGTGATTGACGACTACACAATCGAAGTTTACGCCGATACACTTAGGCATCTAAAAATTGTTGACCCAACACGTAGAGGATTATTCATTTCGCTTGGTGCGTTTATAGAGAACATCAACCTAGCCGCAGGAAGTTTAGGTTACAGTGCAGATGTTGAGATAAAAGTTCAAAAACCAACCGATACTCTTGCCGCAGTTATAAAACTCAGCAAAGCAGAAAAAACAAACTTCAACCTAGTTGATTTGGAAAACCGAAAAACAACCAGAGTTCCATTTGATAGTAAACCAATCACCGAAAATGACTTAAAACAAATCACTGGAAATTTTCCGAATATCGTTTTTATACCTGCCGTTTCGGATAACGGGGAATACATATCAACCAAAACACTTGAAGCCTACACACAGCAAGCAAATAATGAGGATGCAAAGAACGAACTGGCAACATGGATTCGTTTCTCCAACTCCGATGTGAAAAATAACCGCGACGGACTAACAACCAGAGGTATGGAAATTAAAGGTTTTGGAGGCTTTATGGTTCGAAACTTTTTTAAACCTGACGATTCAAAAAAACAGTCATTTGTTGATAAGGGCGTAGGAAAAACAAAAGTTCAAGTTGAGAACTGCGCAGGATGGATTCTTATTTCGCAAACCGAAGATACCCCTGAAAATTGGATAAATACAGGGCGCATATACGAACGAGTAAATATTACCTGCTCAAGACTTGGCATAGGTTTTCATCCAATGAATCAAATGATTGAGGAAAAGACTTTTGAAAATGATGCCAACATATATCTTAATGCTCAAGAAGTAATTCAGTTTGTAGCTCGCATTGGTTATGTGAAAGAAACTGTTAAATCGAATAGTGTTCGTAGGCCTGTAAATAGCTTTACTGAATTTCAACAATAATTGTTTGTTTAAAAGCCGTTGCGCTACATTAAAAATCAATATATTTGGGCATAAACCGATTGTTTATGCCCATTACTTCTATCATACTAATATTTGGTTTTTTTCTATCGTTTTTCCTTTGGGTTTTAGTTTTAACCAAAAAGGATAAAAGGGTTTCCGATAAAATTCTCTCATTCTATTTTTTAGTTTCTGCTTTAATCATTCTGTTTGCTTTCTTGGAGATTTACAGCCGTAAAAACGGATACATATTCCCCTGGAGTATTGGAACATCAACGCCATTCATTCTTCTTATTGGACCACTGCTTTGGCTTTATATTGAATCGTTAACCAACCAAAAGTTTAGTTTTAAAGGAATTCATTTATTACATGCTATTCCCTTTGTTTTAGTAGTAATTCTTCTTTTTGTAAGAATGTTTCTCTTGCCCGACTCCGTAAAGATTGAGATGGACCAAAGCGAAACTTTTAAAAAGGATTTTGTTTTCCCGATGGTTGTTACAATGATTGCCCTATCGAATGTGGGGTACACTGTTTGGGGACTGTTTCTCATTAAGTCGTACAGGAAAAGGATAAAAACTTACTTTTCCGATATAGATGAGTTGGATTTATCGTGGTTAAGATTCCTGCTCCTCTCTGCGCTAATATTTCTGGCCAGTATAAGCCTGTTATACATTGTTGATTCCATGCTAAAACTTTTCACCTATGAGTTGCTGCAGCTTATTGGGTTTAGTATTGCTTCAGTATTTGTTATGGTTTTGGGCTTTTTCGGATTACGCCAAGGAAGCCTTTTTAGCACGCAAACCATAAAGTTTGATATGGATAAAGCGGCAAGCATTCCTATACAAGAAACTAATCTAAAAAAAGATGAGGAAGAGTTTGTTCATAAGCTCCTTAACCATATGAAGGAACAAAAGCCATACATAAACCCCGATATCACAATAGCAAAGCTAAGCGATGAACTTAGCGTTACACCCGAATACCTTTCCGGAATACTAAATGGGCGTTTAAGTATGAACTTCTTCGATTTCATAAATCATCACCGAATTGAGGAGTTCAAAGAACTTTGTAGAAATCCCAAAAATCAAAATTTCACCTTAATCAGCCTTGCTTACGATTGCGGTTTTAATTCCAAGGCAACATTTAACCGGGTATTCAAAAAAAACGTAGGAGTCACTCCTAGCGAATATTTCCAGAACGTATCAAAAAGTTGAGACCTTAATTTTTCACCTTTCCAGAAAGTTGAGACCATAAAAAATTCTACTGAGACCCCATTAGTTTTGGGTTAATATTCCTTTGCGTAAAAATCAGAAATCAGACGCTAGACATTAGACTCAAGATGCTAGATAATTTGTCTGAAATCTGATGTCTGAAATCTAAAATTCTAAAGATTATGCAAAGAAAAATTTCAATTCTACTGTTGGTTGCGCTTATGGGTTGTACAACCACGCAACAAACAACCGAGCAGGCAAAATGGAAACCAACCTATAGGCTACAGGTGGGCGCTAACAAAGGTGGTATTACGGAAAACACCGATATGAAAGTAGTTCCCAACGCCGATGTTGATGCTTACTCCGGGGCTACAAAAACTGGCTTTAACGCTGGCGGTAGGGCTATTCTACCATTAAAAAGAAATG
>JAEXVC010000030.1 GCA_023406715.1 Bacteroidota bacterium
AAACTTCGCCATTTCCAGTTCAAACGTATCAACAAACTTTCCCACAGAGGAAACAAACGTAGTGTCGATACATTCATTGAGATACGCCTTTTCATTACCAGAAAATACTGGGGCATGAAGCGGAATAAAATCTGTTGGCGTGCTGTAAAGCTCTCTTATAAATTTGAGCACATTGCTATAATTGCTATTCACTTTAGTACTATTTATCTATAAATTGTAAAGGTTTGCCTTGTACTTTTTAATATTTTCGGCAGACATAAACCACTCAATGGTTTCTTTAAGTCCCTCTCGAATATTGTACTTTGGCTGCCATCCGGTTAACTCACGAATCAACGTATTGTCGCCCCAAAGCCTGAAAACCTCAGAGTTCTCTGGACGAATACGCTGTTCATCGGTAATAAAATTAACATCGCTATTCATTATCTCCTTAATGATGTTAAGCGTTTCTGCCATGGAAATCTCATAGTTTGAGGCAATATTAATCTCCTTGCCAATTGCTTTGGGTTCGTTAGCAATTGCTAAAAACCCCGAACAGGTATCCTTAACATAGTTGAAATCGCGTGTTGGTCGAACATCTCCCAGCTTAATCGCCTTAACCCCCGATGCAATTTGAGTGATAATTGTAGGAATAATAGCCCTTGCCGACTGTCGTGGGCCATAGGTGTTAAATGGTCGAACAATTGTAACCGGAAGCTTAAAGGAGTTATAAAAACTCAAGGCCATAGCATCGGCTCCAATTTTTGAGGCAGAGTAAGGCGACTGTGGTTGCTTTGGATGTTTTTCATCTATAGGCACATACTGCGCTGTTCCGTATACCTCCGAAGTAGAGGTAACCAGTACCCTTTTTACGGAGTTATTCAATGCGGCATTGCAGATGTTTAGGGTACCGGTAATGTTTGTTTCCACGTAACTCTGCGGAGCTTTATAGGAAAATGGAATTGCAATAAGCGCTGCCAAGTGAAAAATAATATCAACATCCTTGGAAATTGTTTCGCAGAAAAAGGGATCGCGAATATCTCCTGTAACAACCTCGAGTTTGGTTGAAGGGTTTATATCTTCCAGCCAACCCCAGTAATTAAACGAGTTATACTGCGATAATGCTCTAACAGTGAACCCCTTTTCAAGTAGAAGTTCGGTAAGATGCGAACCTATAAAACCATCGGCACCGGTAACTAAAATTCTCATTTTTTCGATATATTAATTATAGCCTTTAATAACCTTTTTCTTCTTTAAAGCTCTTTCTAAGATCCAAAAAACAAATCCGAGCAAAACCCCAAAAATATTCGAAATTAAATCAAAATAGTTAAATGTCCTTTGCGGAATATAAATCTGTATTACCTCTGCAATAATAGCAACCAACAACATTAAAAATATTAAGTTACTTAATTTCATTTTTAAGTGTAGAAACTTTACCAGTAATACTAATGTAAAAAAAAGTAACACATGTATTAAGTAGTCCGAGTGGATAGATACTCCAACAACATCTACTCTTTTAAAATCGAAAGGCAAAAAACGCGGTACAACCTGAATCATTAAGATCCACATTACAACAAGTGCTACGAGCAAAATCCAACCAACATTCGATTGCTTTCTCATACTACAAATATATTAAATCTGTGGTTATTCTTATGATCTGTGTTATCCGTGTTCAATCAAACTTTTTTCTTACTTTTGTAACACATAACGCATTACCATGAGCAATTTGCCTGAGAAACGAGTAGTTGATTTTATAAACGAGCATCACGTACTTACTCTTGCCACCAGCTTTAGCGAAGAGCCCTGGTGTGCCAACTGTTTTTATGTTTACCTAGAGGAGGAAAACAGCCTTGTTTTTACCTCCAATTTCGATACAAAGCATATACAGCAAGCAAGCCATAATATTTACGTGGCCGGGAGCATTGTGCTCGAGACCAGCATTATTGGTAAAATACAGGGCATCCAGTTTCAGGGAATCATTAGTCAACCTCAGGATCAACTTCATGATAAAGCCCGAAAGGCTTACCTAAAACGTTTCCCTATTGCCATGCTTATGGAAACACATCTTTGGGTTGTGGACCTAACCTACATCAAGATGACCGATAACCGCTTGGGCTTCGGTAAAAAAATAATTTGGAGCAAGGATCTTTTGTTCCAGAAGTAAGCCAAATTTTGCAATCCCAGAGATTTCTCACCAACGTTCGAAATGACAAAACAATAATTCTCACCACCAATTCTCTACATCATGATTCTAGTAACAGGCGGTACGGGTCTTTTGGGTTCACATTTGCTTTACGAACTTTGTAAGAACGGCGAAAAAATACGCGCCACAAAACGTGCAAACTCATCCACCGATTTTGTTAAATGGGTATTTGGCCTTTACAGCCAAAATATAGATGAACTCTTTGGCAGAATTGAGTGGGTTGATGCCGATTTACTCGACTACGAATCGCTGGTTAACGCAACGGCGAAAATGGAAACGGTTTACCATACCGGGGCCATTGTATCCTTCAATCCATCGCAAGCCAGTGCTATTGGGACAACAAATGTTGCGGGTACTGCAAATCTTGTTGATGCTTGTTTACAAAATGGTGTAAAAAATCTCTGTCATGTTAGCTCTGTGGCATCACTTGGCGAAGCCAATATTCAAGGCATAACCGACGAGGATTGCAAATGGGCAAAAAGTAAAGGACAAAGTGCCTATGCAAAGAGTAAGTTTTTAGGTGAAAATGAAGCTTGGCGAGCTCACGAGCAAGGAATTAGGGTGGTAATTGTTAACCCTTCGGTTATTCTTGGCCCTGGTCGTTGGGAGAATGGTAGCGGTCAACTATTCCAACAGGTAAAAAAGTTTATGCCCTTTTACACCGATGGTGTAACAGGTTATGTTGATGTACTCGATGTTGCCAAGGCAATGGTTCAGCTTATGCAGGACAGTTCAATTAACGGCGAAAGGTTTGTTTTGAACTCCCAAAACCTATCGTTCCAAGAACTATTCACTTTAATGGCTAAAAACTTAGGTAAAAAATCTCCATGCCTCAAAATCAGTCCTTGGGTTGTTGATGTAGCCTACCCATTTGTTTATCTGTTTGGAGTTCTATCGGGTAAAGGAAACGCAGTATCCAAGGCCAATATGAAATCGGCTTTTAGCAAAACGTACTACTCGTCGGATAAAATTAAAAGTAGAATAGGGTTTAACTTTACTCCTATCTCGGAAACTGTTGAATTTGTGGCTGGTGTTTATCAAAAAGAATTGGAACACAGATAACGCAGATCTGTGAATATTTGCCAAATCTGTGTTATCCGTGGCCTATTATTTCCCCTTTTTATTAATCTTTTCCTGAACCGGAATAAAGATGTTTGGCTTTACATAGGCGTAAACCACAAAGAAAACTCCAGCCAGAATAAACGGTACGCTTAACCACTGTCCCATATTCAAAGCCATTGCTTTCTCAAACTCAACTTGAGGTTCTTTTACGTACTCAATTAAGAATCGAGCAGCAAAAAGCAGAATCAGAAAAACACCAAAAATAAATCCAGTCTTGGTTTTTCCCTCCTGTTTAATGTAGTAAAAATATAGCAGGAAGAATATTAAAAAGTACGATAATGCCTCGTAAAGCTGTGTGGGATGCTTTGGGAACAGTTCATTATTACGCTCAAAAATAAATCCCCAGGGCAACGATGTTTGAACCCCATAAATCTCTGAATTCATAAGATTTCCTAAACGAATAAATGCTCCTCCAAGCGCTACAGTAATAACAACCCTATCAACCACATAAATCATCGGCACCTTTTGTTTGCGAGCAAACAGGTATAGAGCAACCAAAATTCCTATTGCTGCACCATGGCTGGCCAAACCACCTTGCCATATTTTTAAAATTTCCAGAGGATGCGACAAGTAGTACTCCGGTTCATAAAACAAACAATGTCCTAACCTCGCACCTAAAACAGTACCAATAACCATATACATGGTGAGTGAATCCAGAAAGCCCTCCTTTAATCCCTCTTTTTTGACAAACTTGTTAAAAACAACATATCCAAGGTAAAAGGCAAGTGCCCACATTAATCCATAGTAACGAACAGCCAACGGGCCAACTCTGAATATCTCAGGATTTACGTTCCAGTGTATATATGCTAACATATCTCTTTAGTTATTGATAATTGGTAAAGATAATAATTATAGTTGAATGTTGATGTTTTGAAATAATAGGACATACTTGCCTAACCACTGGCTGGAACAACACAAATTAAACAGATAAACACAAGGACTTTTTGCTCATTAATTTTACCACAAAGGAACACGAAGGTTTATTAAATTTTCAATACTTTTATAATGAAAAAAGGAAGATGCAAAAACATCTCCCTTTAAACCTATAAATAAAAAATATCCTAAAATCTATTTAACCAACGGTACCTACGGGCACTATCGCCAATTTTCATTCCAAGCATTATCTCGTGTGAGCCATTCTTTGAAAAAGCGGAAACATCTGTAAAACTATAATCGAACGCATAGCCAATGTAAAACTGCTGATAACGTACACCCAGCATTGTTACAACAGCACCTGTCGACCGAATTGAAACCCCAGCCCAGTAATCGTTCTTATAATAACCCTTTATGTTGAAATCTGTTCCAAACTGGAATCGCTCATTAGTGGTAAATAGAACTGAAGGCTCAATGGCAAAATCGCTCCTATACGGTTGAATTCTATAACCTCCAACAATATAATACTGACGTAATAACCTATAAGCAACTTCGGAATTGCCTCCACCAAACTGTATTGCACTCTGGAATAGTGATGTGGCTGATAACCCTGCGTAAAAATTATTTTTGCTCAAAAGAACTCCAACATTTGCGTCGGGAGCAAACTTTGATATTTTGCCCTGAAGCATAGGATCATCAGGATTCATAACATCCTGACTTGTAACATCAGCCTTAAATTGAAATGCAGAAAGCGATGCTCCAAAACTAAGCTGATAATCCCTCATGTAAATATGGTAGGCATAAGTTCCTTGGAATCCTGTCCTATGGATTCTACCATTGTTATCGTTGAAAACAAAAGCTCCCAAACCAACTCTTCCGCTAGGACGACGTCGCTTAACTCTTGATTTAATTAATCGGCTTCTATTCCTAAAGCTAGTTTTAAGAATACGCGTTTGTGCACTTAGAGCGAATGTTTTAGGTGACTCGGCATAGCCGGCCCACTGCTGCCTTGCAGTTAAATTTATAGCCGTAACGCCCTCGGCTCCGGCAACGGCTGGATTTACCAAATACGCATCGAGCATATACTGGCTATATAGCGGTTGCTGCTGTGCTATAACCTTTGTAGTTATACACATCAAACCAACTATTCCAATTAATCCTATTTGCCTTACTACTTTCATTTCATTCCTTATTAGTCCATAGAATAAAATCCATTGACCTTAGTTATTTTAATTACCCAGCGTACTTTTACCTAATAATAGTAACACTCGACTTATATTCATAACTCTTTCCGCCCACTTTTATCACGATAATATAGTGATATGAATCCATTGGAAGTTCTTTTCCACTCAAATCTTTTCCGTTCCAAGGCTTATACAATCCGCTCGATTTCCAAACAAGTTTTCCCCAACGATTGTATACCTTTAAATCGATATTCTCTAGGAATTCATTTACACTAAAATAATTACCTTCAGTATCTTTTGCTGCAGGAAATTCCCATAAATCGTTAAACCCATCACCATTCGGGGTAAATGCCTTAGGAATAAACAATTTACCATAATCGGCAGCAATAATGTTAACCGTATCGGAATTCTGACATCCGTTAATGTCGGTAACAAGCACCCATATACGTTGCTCTCCATCGGAACCGCTAACGGTTATACTTGATGATATTTGGCCTGTGCTCCAGTTATAGAAACTAAAATCAGGGTTATACACATCCAACTCCAAGGTTTGATTACCAAACAATACAGTGTCGTTACCCAAATCTACAGTTGGTAGATCCCAAATTTCCAAACGAGTTGAATCGTAAGAACAATTATACGTGTTGTTAACTAACCTAACGGTATATGTGCCTGCTTCGCCAGTATAGTAAACCTGATTAGTATTACCATCTTGCCATAAGTAATTAATGAAACCACTTCCAGGATCAAGATTGGCAATGCTACCAAAACAAACGCCCATATTATCGTTTAGGTTATTGGATATTGGTAAAAATATCTCTGGCGTATTAAGTACAACATTAACTGATAAGGGTGTTCCTGTACAGCCATAATCGGTATGCTCGGTTACGGTTAAGGTATAAATACCGCCTATAAGCCCTTCGCCCCAAGTAATATCTATTGAATCGCCTCGAGCCAAAAGCTGATAGGATGATGATGGAAGAACATTACCATTAGGATCTGTTATAACCCAATCGAAATCCGAAATACCGTTAAAACCCTTAACGCCATACCGCTCAGTAACTCCAACGCAGGCCATTGGTAAACCTTGAGCCAACAGATCTGCTGAACCTCCAAGGGTTAAGAGCAAAACTTTTAAAAATAATATTTGGGTAAATTTTTTCAAACCTTTTGGATGAATTTATCTTTTATCTATTTAAACCCTGACAGGCGGTTAAGGCCTGTCAGGGTTAGAAATTTTGTTATACTAAACTATTAGTATCTGAATGCATTTGGAATGTGGTAAACTGGACCAGTAACAGGAGTTGGGTTAACAATAAACACAACAGTGTTGTCGGTAAAAGCATAAGAAACCAATCCTTGAACGTAGTCAGATTTGTGGCTAATTGCAGAAATAATACCATTGTTTGCAGTTGCAGCACCAGTAGCTTCGTTGAAAGTGTAGGTATAACGAGTACGGTGATTGTTGCTAACAACTAAAGCAGAAGAGTTAACTGAGTAAGTAAAGTTTGGAGTTGTACCACCAATCTCATCACCATGGTTAGCTTTTCCGTTTAATGGGAAGTTAACAAAAGCTGCGTTTGTAGAAACATTAGTTATTAGAGCGCCAGAACCATCAATTTCGTCAACAACCTCTGAAACAGAGAAAGCATAAGAAGCAAGTGCGTTAGGAACATTTTCAGTAATGTTAAGAGCAATTGCTTGAGCTCCTTGATCTCCACAGAATGTTGTGTTATCAGCTGTTGGAGTTGTAGCAACAGGAGCAGCAACAACGTTAATATTAGTTGTGCGAGGAGTTGCATCAAAACATCCAATCAAGGTGTTACGCTCGTTTACATCTACAGTATAAACGCCAACTGCAGGATTAGTAAACTCAACCCAGTTTTGAGCAACATATGTGTTTGTTGCTACTGGAGCGGTTGCTGTTAAACCAGCAAATACGAATCTCCACTCAGAGTTAGCGCCTAAGTTTGAGTTTGTAGCAGCAACATAGGTTGGGCTATAAATTGGGTCTGGTAGAGTGTACAAGCGGAAAGTACGTCCAGCAGTTTGATACATAGCTGTAGCCTCATCTTGGCTATAGTCTACATAAATTTGTGCGTTAGCACTAGCAAACATAAAAGTGGCCATTATAACTAAAGCCAAGTTTAAAAGTGTCGATTTTCTCATAGTGTTAAATTTTAAAGTTTATAATTTAAAAACTGATTTTCTTTTGTTTGTGCCGGGTTTATCGGCTTATTATTTTAATTCGCGTTTCACGCCAAACAGGTTTTCTTTATACTGAGCAAACCTTAAACTCTACATACTTTCCACTAGGGTGGCTGTTTGTTGTCTTCCTTTTGTCGTTTATCTTTCCTTCTATTTACCATCGAATTGCTTTGTTTATCCGTTTATCAACAACTATTACGGAGGAGTGTTTAAAAGGTTGTTGTGATG
>JAEXVC010000074.1 GCA_023406715.1 Bacteroidota bacterium
GACCTTGACCGATGGTGTTAGGCAAATTCCAATTGAAAAACGTCACCCGAATGAGGTTCGTTATATTTCTGGGTTAACAAATGGAAAGGTTGAGGAAGTGTTGATTTGTCCAGAGAACACACCAGTAGCCAATTACGGTTTCGACGTTACCCCTGCACGATTAATCACTGGGATTATTTCGGAAAGAGGCGTTTGCAAAGCAACAACCGAGTCTATCCGTTCACTTTATCCCGAAAAGTTCTAGTTTATGCAGGAAGGAGTTATAAAATTTACCTGTAATTGGACAAAGGCAGAGCCTTTTGCTCCAGAAATCGTAGCCGAACTTAACCACTGGCGTCAAATTCTATATGCAAAAGGCTTAATTGGTCTTGATAAACAAGGAATTGGCTATGGTAATATCAGCAGAAGGTATCAGCAGAACCAATTTATTATAAGTGGCTCGGGAACGGGCCAACACTCCGAATTAACCAACGAGCATTATACCTTGGTTACAAGTTTCAATGTTCATAGGAATACTGTTGATGCCGTTGGACCAATTATCGCATCATCGGAATCGATGACACACGCAATTCTTTACCGATGTGACCCGAATATCAATGCCGTCATACACATTCATCACAAAGAGTTTTGGAAAAGATTGTTGCACAAAGTTCCAACAACCGACAAAAAGGCCGAGTACGGAACACCTCAAATGGCGAAGGAAATGGTTCGACTTTATAATAAAACCGAATTGCCAAAATCGAAATTGTTGGTTATGGCTGGGCACGAGGAGGGTGTGGTATCTTTTGGTATAAATCTGGAATTGGCCGCAAAGATTATTGTCGATAAAATGATTGAATTAGGAATAGAATAAATTGCACGATATGAAGACTATCGGTATAATTGGTGGTTCAGGGCTCGATAAACCTGAGATACTGCAAAACTCAAAAGAGATAGAAGTTGTTACTCCATACGGAAATCCTTCATCTACTCTCAAAATTGGGAATATAGGCAGTTGTCAGGTAGTTTTACTATCACGTCACGGTTATAACCACCAGTATAGTCCAACCGAGGTTAACTACCGAGCCAATATCTATGCTATGAAGGAGCAAAATGTCGATGCAATTATCGCCACAACTGCCTGCGGCAGCTTAAGGCAGGAAATTGGCCGTGGCGATTTTGTTCTGCTCGACCAATTTATCGATTTCACAAAGAAACGCGCCAACACATTCTTTGACAGTTTTGTAACAGGAATTGCTCATCCAGGAATGGCCGACCCTTTCGATGAATCGCTGCGAAAAATCATCCTCGAAAACGCCCAAAAATTAGGAATCAAAATTCATTCCAAGGGTACTGTGGTAACTATTGAAGGGCCTCGGTTCTCAACTCGTGCTGAATCCAGAATGTTTAGGAGTTGGGGAGCCGATGTTATCAATATGTCCATAGCAACAGAGTCCAGTTTAGCCAATGAACTGAAAATTCCCTATGCTGCAATTGCAATGAGTACCGATTACGACTGCTGGAAAGAGGATGAGTCTCCTGTTAGTTGGGAGGAAGTGCTGTCTATTTTTAGCAAGAATGCCAATAACGTTATTGAACTGCTAGTAAGAACAATCAAAAGCCTTGGGTAGATGTATATGCTTGAATTTTTTTAAAAAAAATTATGGTTATTTTTTATTTGTTAGTATAATCTAACTATATTTGAAATGTGAATGAACTAGAAAAAATAATATCGAAGTTGTCGAACATGATGACTCAGGTTGAGGAATCGGCCAAGGAACAGTTTGGTCTTTCTGAACTTACCCTCACACAAATGAATTATTTGGAAACCATCAATCAACTTGAAAATCCAAACATCACTGAGTTGGCAACAGCCTTAAAGTTGACTAAGCCAACCGTTACAGTTGCCATTGATAAACTTATTGAGAGAGAGTATGTTTACAAGGTTCAATCCGATGAGGATAGGAGAAGTTCTCATTTACACCTTACAGAGAAGGGTAAGAAGATAAATCAAATGCACGATTTTGCCCACAAGCAAATAGCCGAGTCTGTTAGCAAAAAACTTAGCAAAACTGAGCGCGAAATTCTTGTGGTTCTTTTAAATAGAGTTTTGTCAAATAAATAATTTTTTGTCTAACTAGTTAGATTATTCTAACATATTTTGCGGATTATGGAAAAAAAATCGCACACTGAGAAGTATTTTGGTTTAACCGACCAAGAGGTTGCAGTCAAGCAAGCCAGCGAAGGATTCAATGAACTTCCTTCGTCCAAACCAAAAAATGTTTTGGAGATTGCCATTGGTGTTGTAAAGGAACCAATGTTTTTGCTACTTGTAGCCTGCGGTACATTATACCTTATTCTTGGTGATATTCAGGAGGGTCTTATGCTTCTTGGTTTTGTGTTTGTGATAATGGGTATAGAGTTCTATCAGGAGAAAAAAACAGAAAAGGCTCTTGATGCTCTTAAAGATTTGGCTAGCCCACGTGCGCTCGTAATTCGTAATGGACAAACAATTCGTATTTCAGGTAAAGAGGTTGTTACTGATGATATAATTATCCTGCAGGAGGGCGACAGAGTTCCTGCCGACGCAGTAGTTCTCGATTGCAATAATTTGATGGCTGATGAATCGCTACTAACAGGCGAATCTGTTCCTGTTAGAAAAAGGGAATGGTACGATGGCGATAAGGACTTTATTCCCGGAGGAGATGATATTCCCTGTGTTTACTCAGGGTCTATGATTATTCAGGGAAATGGTATTGCAAAAGTGAAGCATATTGGCATAAATACCGAGATTGGAAAAATTGGTAAAGCGTTAGAGTCGGTTGAGGAAGAGCCTACTCAGCTTAAGAAAGAGATGGGCGTGTTGGTAAAACGCCTTGCAATAATTGGTATTGCATTGTGTGTTTTGGTTATTGTTGTGTTTACCCTAACTCGCGGCGATTTGCTTAAAGGGTTCCTTGCAGGTATAACACTTGCAATGGCTATGCTACCAGAGGAGTTCCCTGTTGTGCTCACCGTATTTCTGGCTTTAGGTGCTTGGCGCATATCTAAGAAAAGTGTATTAACCCGCAAACCAGCCGCTATTGAAACTTTAGGCTCGGCAACCGTGCTTTGTACAGATAAAACGGGTACACTAACTCAGAATAAAATGACCATTACCAAACTCTACAATGGCAATGGTTTCATCGACATATCATCTAAAACTGATTTTCCGGAACCGTTTCACTTGGTTATTGAGTATGGCATTTTGGCCAGTCAGGTAAATCCTTTCGACCCAATGGAAAGCGCCATTACGAGAATTGGCGAGGAGTATTTGTTAAACACTGAGCATATCCATATAGATTGGGTGATGGAGAAGGAGTATCCTTTGTCGAAAGATTTACTTGCGATGTCGAGGGTATTTACCAATACGGGAACTAACAAAAAAGTAATTGCAGCAAAAGGAGCTCCAGAGGCAATTTTCGACCTTTGCCATTTAAAGGGCGAAACTCTTTCGCAGTATCAAAAAGCAGTGGCTCAAATGGCCTCAGAAGGGCTGAGGGTATTGGGTGTTGCCAAAGCTGCTATTGACAATGTTGATTTGCCTCCAATTCAGCACGACTTCGAATTTGAGTTTGTCGGTTTAATTGGTCTTTCTGACCCAATTCGTGAGACTGTTCCAATGGCTGTGGCAGAATGTTACCGAGCAGGTATTCGAGTAATTATGATTACTGGCGATTATCCTGTAACTGCAATGAACATCGGTAAAGATATTGGGCTACATAATACCGATAAATGTATCACAGGGCCTGAATTGCAGCAGATGACCGAGGAGGAACTATCGGAGAGAATTAAGGATGTGAATATCTTTGCAAGAGTAGTTCCCGAGCAGAAGCTTAAAATTGTGAATGCGCTTAAGCGCAATGGCGAAATTGTTGCTATGACTGGCGATGGCGTTAACGATGCACCTGCATTAAAGGCTGCTAACATTGGAATTGCAATGGGCGAAAAGGGAACCGATGTTGCTCGGGAGGCCTCATCACTAGTGCTTATGGACGATAATTTTGCATCGATAGTGGGTGCTGTAAAAATGGGGCGTAGAATTTTTGATAACCTTCAAAAAGCTCTTGGCTACATTTTTGCCATTCACGTGCCAATTGCTGGTTTATCATTAATCCCTGTACTTTTTGCTGACCTTCCACTGATTTTATGGCCTGTGCATATCGTTTTCTTGGAGTTGATTATCGACCCTGCCTGTTCGATAATTTTTGAGGCTGAGCCTGAGGAGAAGAATGTGATGACTCGCCCACCGAAAGATATAAAGGAGCCATTCTTTGGGGCTAAAAAGATATTCCTCAGCTGTATGCAAGGTGTTGGAATCTTAATCATTGGATTGCTGGTTTACTTTATTGGCTATAAGTTGGGTTATTCTGAGAAGGCAGTACGTACTTTTACATTTATCTCATTGATTGCATCGAATATTGCTGTAATTCTGTCGAACCGTTCTTGGTCAAATAGTATTTTTAAAATTATGGTTACGCCCAATAAAGCAGTACGATGGGTTGTTGGTGGCGCTATTCTTTTCTTGATTTTAATTTTGAACGTTCCGTTCCTGATAGATTTATTCCAGTTCGAGAAGGTAACATTTGTGCAACAAATTATTTGTGCAACTGCAGGTTTTGCAAGTATAACCTGGTTTGAATTGTATAAGATCTTTCACAAGCAGAATATTTGATAAAGTATGGAAGTTTCAAATAAAGGGGTATGGATATGGGATAAATTCGCAAAGCATTATAGGGGATTTATCAGCCGAAATCTTTCCGAAGCCTATGCTGAACTATACAGTCAAATTAAAGCAGATGTCGATGGAACTGACTCTGTTTTAGAGGTAGCAACAGGACCTGGACTTATTGCATTAGAGATTTCTGAATTTGTTAAGCATATTGATGCTGTAGACTTATCGGCACGGATGATTGAGGTTGCAAAGCAAACTCAACATCAGAAAGGTATACAGAATATCGATTTTGCCCTTTGCGATGCAAACAATTTACCCTTTGCGAATGGAAAGTTCGATAGAGTAATTGCGTCAAACCTACTACATCTGCTTAAGGAGCCAAATGTTGCTCTAATGGAGATGAAAAGAGTACTTAAGGATGATGGCAAAATTATTCTTCCAACATTTTGTCATGGCGAGAACTTTAAGTCGAGGTTTATTTCATTTTTTATGAGTTTATCAGGGTTTAAGGCCGAGAATAAGTGGAGTGTGGCAGGTTATGAAAATTATATTAGTGCTCTGGGTTTTAGAATAATCAAACTTGAAGTGATTAAAAGTAAAATTCCATTAGCCTATTTGGTGCTGGCAAAAAATAGTTAGTGATGAATGATATTGTAATCCGACCAGCCGAATTGGCGGATCTGAGCGTAGTTTACGAATTAATCTGCGATTTGGAAGATACAAAATTGGATTTTGAGTCCTTTAAATCAATATATAATATCAATATCCGCAGTACTGAGGCAGTTTATTTGGTTGCCGAGTATAATAAATCCGTGGTTGGATTTTTGAGTATCCATGTTCAGCGCATACTTCACCACTCAAAGCCAACCTGCGAATTGCAAGAACTGAACGTTTTTAACGAGTATCGTTCAATGGGTGTAGGAACTAAACTAATGCACGAAGCCGAAAGGATAGCAAAAAATTTAGGATTAGAAGAAATTGAGTTAACCACAAAAGTATTCCGCAAAAGAGCACAGGAACTTTATAACCGTTTGGGTTATAAGAACACACATCTTAAATTTGTGAAGAAACTAACCTGATTACTTTTTGCCCCTGAACAAATACACAAAGCCTGTGGCAGGCTCATAGGTGTTTGTTAAATCCTCGATAATGTAGTAGTATATTCCCTCAGCCAATTCGTTACCTTGCTCATTCCTACCATCCCAGCGAACTACATCGGACTCATGTTCATAAAGCAACGCACCTGAACGCGACATAATCCTAAGAACAAAACGAGGAGTTCCTGCCGCAGTAAAAGTAAATTCGTCGTTTACAGAATCGCCGTTAGGCGAAAAAACATTTGGAATATCAGTAAGTTCTGCTTTTATTGCAGAGGGCAGCATAATTGATTTTGTTTCTTTAAATCTTTCGCCATTTTTTGAATAGGATAAGGTTGCAACAACCCTATTTTGATTTTTTTTATTGAATGACAATAAAGGACTTTTATCACTAGATAACCTACTATCGCTAAAACTCCACTCAACAACTTCAACTTCATCGTTAGGAATAAAGCGAATTGATGCTTCCGAAGAATCCATGCTTTTCTCAAATGCCCAAGAGAAAACTTTGTTGTCCGATGTATTTACCTGAGAATAAACAACGTTAATGTCTGTTACAAACATCAACAATACAACAAAAGATATCTTGGTAAATAAAGTCCTGCTCATTGCAAATCAATTTTATTGTAAATATAAACAAAAGCTATTTAGACTTTTAAATCTTCTCCGTTAATTTTTGAACAACTCTAAATTTATTGAAGAATTCTTTCGCAAAAACTCTTAATACAGTATAACTTGGAATTGCCAAAAGCATTCCTAAAATTCCAGCAAGGCTTCCGGCAATTAGTAACACAATAAATATCTCCAGTGGGTGAGCCTTTATGCTATTCCCATAAATAAAGGGTTGAAGAACTATATCATCAATAAGTTTAACTGCGAGGAATACAAAAAGTATTGTAAATGCAAGGTGTAGCAATTGGTTGCTATCCATAACGTTTAAATTGGTAGTAAGCCCAATTAAAACACCAATAATTGCGCCTGTCAACGGACCTATATATGGAATTACGTTTAGAATGGCTGCTATTAGTCCAATTACAATGGCTGTTTGAAAACTAATGCCAATTAGCGTTAAGCCTATTGTGTCGAGAATCATTATTGCAGTGCTTTCGAGCATTAGTCCAATAAAATACCGACGTAACAAAATGTTTATGCTAGACAGTGCATGGTCTAATTGCTGCTCAAATTTTTCTGGGAAAAGGATAATAATGCCTTTATAAAATAGCGTATCGTCCTTTAAAAAGAAAAAAGTGATGAATGAGATTGAAAACAATGCAATAAAAAGATTCACCATTAGGTTGGCGGTTGAACTAAAAACATGAGCAACCATTGATACACTAAACACAGTGGTTATTTTTGAAGTTATAAACTCTTTTAACGAAAATCCCTGTGCACTGGCAGGTAAGTATTTGTATATAAATTGTTGAAGTTGATCAATTGGCTGAGCAAAACTATCAACCATAGCATTTACATCCACAGTCCCCAATTCGTTAAATTGGTTAACTACGAGAGGTATCATAATTCTGAAAAACGCAATAAACAAAACCCAAATAGTTATTAACGCTACGGCTGCTCCCAAAGAACGAGGAATACTCCAGTTCTTTATTTTTATTCTGCTAATTCCATCTACTATTGGCTTCCCCATTAAACTGAGAACGGCAGAAATTAAAAGATAAGCAACAATTGCAGAAAAGTACCATAAAAGAAATGCTACAATGGCTACAATAACTCCAATTATAATATAACGAACAAGTTGATTCATAACAATAAAATTTTATCAAACCTAGTGCAATTAATGGAATTATCAAAGAGCGCGTATATAGAATTAATTAAATCCTCGGTGTTCATTAAACAAATCTTTTTAACTTGGGTTTAAACCTTTGGTTAATACATCAACTCTAAACAGCGTACAAAAAGAAATTTGATGAACTTTATTAGCAATTATCCTGGGGAGTTGGCTGCGCTACTCACAGCAGTATTTTGGACAATTACAGCATTAGCATTTGAGTCCGCCAGCCGTAAAGTAGGTTCGCTTTCAGTTAATCTCATAAGGCTTTTTGCCGCATTTATTTTCTTAAGCCTATACGCTTGGGCTGTACGCGGTGTTCCATTCCCCACCGATGCGGGAACACATCAGTGGATTTGGCTCTCAATTTCAGGATTGGTGGGATTTGTGCTTGGCGATTTATTCCTTTTCCAATCGTACGTAGTGCTTAACGCACGTATCTCGATGCTAATTATGTCGTTAGCACCGCCAATGGCTGCTGCTATTGGCTGGTTTACCATGGGAGAAACACTAACATGGAAACAGGGGCTTGGCATGGTATTGATATTTATTGGAATTGCTCTTGTAATTCTTAAGCGCGAAATACCTGATGAGAATGGAAACGGAAATGGCCGTAAAATAAAGTTAAATTACCCTATAGGAGGTTTGCTTTTGGCTTTTGGTGGGGCATTAGGACAAGCGGGAGGTTTGGTGCTAAGCAAATTTGGTATGCAAACCTACGATGTTGTTGCATCGGTTCAAATTAGGGTTATTACCGGTGTAGTTGGATTTGCACTAATCTTTCTATTCCTAAACAAATGGAACATGCTATTTTCGGCCTTAAAAAATGGCAAAGCCATGAAACGACTATCCGTCGGAGCATTCTTTGGGCCATTCTTGGGGGTATCGTTCTCGCTATTAGCAGTTCGATATACAACCACAGGAGTAGCATCGGCACTTATGTCCATTGTACCAGTCCTTATAATTGCCCCATCGGTACTAATATTTAAAGAGAAGGTAAACTTTAAGGAGATGATTGGCGCTGTGATTACAGTGATTGGAGTAATAACCTTCTTCCTCTAATTCACCAATCGCTCAATGCTTCGCATAAGATAATCGAGGTCGTAAGGCTTCGAAACGTAATCGTCGCATCCCATCTGAATTGCCCTCTCCTTCTCGTTGCTCATGGCATTGGCTGTTTGAGCAATTATTGGAAGATTTGGTCGAATCTGTTTAATAATTCGAGTAGCCTCGTAACCATTCATACCTGGTAATTGAATATCCATTAAAATAAGGTTAATACTAGTATTTCCCTTGCATATTTCAATGGCTTCCTCTGCGTTTCCAGTTAAAATTAACTTAGCCTTTGTATGCTTCAATGTTTCCTCTAGAAGCCTTGTCGAAATAAAATTATCCTCAACAATTAGTATTGTTTTGTTCTGCAGCTGTGAAATTTTCAACTCAGAATTTACCGAGTTACTCTTGACCCTGCTCTGTGGCTGGTTATAAGGAATCCTAAACCAGAATGTAGAACCTTTACCCACCTCAGAATTCACTCCAATTTCACCGCCTAATCCAGTAATTATACCCTTACAAATTGAAAGGCCAAGGCCAGAACCACCATACTTTCTGGTTAGAACATTCTCAACCTGCCTAAACCTATCAAAAATCACATCAATATCTTGTGTTTCAATCCCTACTCCAGTATCCTGTACATAAACATCCACCCAATCGCCATTATGTTCGTACCTTAAAGTAATTGAGCCCTTTTCGGTAAACTTTAATGCATTATTCAAAAGATTCATAACAACCTGCTGAATCCTATCTGGATCCGAAATCAGAAACAATTGAGAATCACCCGAATTGAAAGTAAAGTTTAATTCCAAATCGTTATTTTCAAGCCTTATTCGCTCCACCTCGGCATTATTGTAGCAATTTTTAAGTACATCGACCAAATTGAATTCTCTAAGATTAAAATTCAACTGATTAACCTCAATCTTCGAAATATCAATAATATCATTTATAAGGTTCAGAAGTTTCTGTGAGTTGTCAATAATGATATTCAAAAAGTTTTCAAACTCTTGCTTTGGTTGTTCCTTACGCAATAAAATTAACTTTGAAAAGCCCATAATTGCATTCATTGGGGTACGAATCTCATGGCTCATATTGGCAAGGAAAGCGCTTTTGAGACTATTAGCCTCCTCTGCCTTTCGCAAACTCTCTGCAATTTGTTGATTTTTCTCCTTTAACTCCTGGTTGAATGATTTATGAA
The DNA here is from genome assembly GCA_023406715.1 of Bacteroidota bacterium. Lineage (GTDB taxonomy): Bacteria > Bacteroidota > Bacteroidia > Bacteroidales > Tenuifilaceae > SB25. Next base: position 9,825 of record JAEXVC010000074.1, read on the forward strand.
TCTCTATTAACTTGTTCCTGCTCTTATTGATGACTAATAGCAGGTAGATAATAACAACCAAGATGACAAATATTGTAAGAATGAAAATTATTTCAGTTTTATTCTTTTTCAAATAAAGAAAAGGATTATTAAGAACTACCGCCCCACGAGGAACCTGCGACAACCCAATATTATGTTTCTTCATATAGGTATAATCAAAAACATACTTGGAGTTCCCCAATTTAGTTCCCAATTCAGTTATTGAAACACCATTGAACAACCGAACAACCATCTCGCCAGCCTGCCTTCCGTGCTCACGCCCCGATATAACATTCCCGCCAACAATTCCATGCTCAAGGTAGAAACCCCAAGTACCATAAATTGGAACTTTTGAATGCGTTGAAACCGAATCGAGTACGTCTTCATAAGTTAGATAAACGCCATCCTTGTCCTGGTTATAAAGAAGAAACAGTATTACAGAATTACCATCTATTTGCCTAATTTTGGCAATTAATTCGTATATAGTTAGATTGGTCAAAACATTTATGTTAAAACTATATTTTCTTCGCGATACTATTTCATTAATAGTTTTCTCAAAAATCACCCCTGTTGTTGTTTGGTCAACAACACAGTATAGTGTTTTTAATTGAGGATGCAGGCTTGCAATCAAGTCGATGTTTTTTGTTACATCAACCTCCTCTATTATACCCGCAAAATTTTCTGGAAATGAATAAATATTATTTACTCCGCAAAAAACAACGGGAACATCGATAAAGGAATTCTCCTTAAGCTGCTTTACATAGTTAAACGCATCATTATCGGTAACTACAATAAGGTCAACACCCTGAGGAACATACTTGGCAACTATAAACTCTGTAAACTTACCAATATAATTAGTATTACGAATTCTTTTAAAATCGAGGTTCTCTATATAAATCTCTGCTTTTATTTCGCCTACTTTCAAAGCATTATTAAAACCATAGTATAAACTATCTGTCCAACTTAAGTTAGTGTGGTAGGAATTAATGAGTAAAATTCGCTTTTTATCAGCCGCATTAGCGCTTAGTACAAAAAACAATAAAACAAAAAGTGACAGAATGCGTTTCATAAATTATCAAGAAAGTTTCTATACCAAGTTAGAAAAAAATAAAACATTGCTATTATTTTAAAGAAGTTTTCAGACCTATTTTTCTAAAAAACATAAATTTGTACAAATCACTCAACAAATACTCATCATGAACAATATAAAATTTGGTTTGTTAGCACTTATATTAATTTCGATTGTAACAATAGGTTGCAAAAGCACAAAGAATGTAACAAAAGACATCAAACCGGTTATTTCCGAAAAATTCCTTGACTCCCCATTTGACCATGATGAGAGCATTGCATCGTTCAGTAAAACCTTACCAAGTGGAACCAGAGTCCGAAAACTTGCCAGAAAGAATGTGCATTACCCTTCAAAAACCGATACCATTTACCAGTTTATGTATAAGCAAAGTGAGATTTTTGTGTATAAATCGAACTTTAACAAGGAGATACTAATGGCCGGTTCTATTGCCGATTCACAAATAAAACTCATCAATGGCATTACTACAGGCATGAGTAGAGAACAACTCTTCAATGCAATTGAAGGCATAAAAAAAACTGAGGCCGATACTATAAAGTTATCGACCCAGGGTAAAGACAGAACTTTCACCTTTATCTTAAAAAAAGGAAAGTTGAAGAAGATAAAATTTGAATCGTACTACGATTAAACTATGCTTTTGGAGGTATAGTAGCAATTACGGTGCAATTCCCAGTAGTTTTCTGACCAATTTTCACCTCAACCTTTGAATCCAAAGGTAAGAAGATGTCAACCCGTGAGCCAAACCTAATAAACCCCATTTCGGAGCATTGCTCTACACTAACGCCCTCTTGAGCGTAGCAAATAATTCTACGGGCAACAGCACCTGCAATCTGACGCAGTAGGATTGATACTCCATCGTTACGTTCTAGAACAACGGTGGTTCTCTCGTTGTGGGTTGATGATTTTGGATGCCAAGCCACCAAGTATTCGCCGGGGTGGTATTTGTAGTATTTAACTAGCCCTTTTATGGGAAACCAATTAATATGAACATTCCAGACCGACATAAATACAGACACTTGAATACACTTGGTTTTAAGGTATTCGTCCTCGTAAACCTCCTCAATTGTTACAACCTTACCATCAGCAGGTGCAAGAACCACATTGGAATCTGGGCAGAAAGTCCTTTTGGGCACCCTAAAAAAACGAAGCAGGAAAATCATTAACAAAACTGACGCAGATAATACAATGTAAAATGCTATATGACTGAATAAAAATGTTAACACATTAAGTGCTAAAAGTGCAAAAAAACTCACCAACAAAATGGCATAACCTTCCTTATGAACTCTCATTTACTGTAAAGTTGTTAATTGTTATATAATCATCATAACCTCCAAGTAGGAATAAACTACTGGGATAACCATTATTAATGCATCGAATCGGTCCAACAAGCCACCATGACCAGGCAGGAATTTACCCGAGTCCTTTACGCCAATGCTACGTTTAAACATCGACTCAACTAAATCGCCAAATACACCCATTAATGAGCAAATTAGACCAATTACAAGCCAATGCTTATAATTTATCTCCGTAAAGAAGCCCGAAATAAACCAAGCCACTAAAGCAGTTACAACTATTCCGCCAACAAAACCCTCCCAACTCTTCTTGGGCGAAATTCTAGGAAACATCTTATGCTTACCCATACTTACTCCAAAAAGATATGCTCCTGTATCGTTGCTCCAAACAAGAAATAGTATACCTAGCAGAATTTTAGGCTCATAGGTCATTTTAAACGATGAGCCATTTATAACAATAAAGTTAAGCAATGCAAAAGGTAATGCAATATAAATTAGCCCAAGTAAAGTATAGGCTATATTATGAATTGGCTTATGTTGCGCCCTGTACAATTCTACTATAAAAACACCAACAATTAATGGAATAAAACCAAACAGAGTAATCCTTTCTATTTCGCCCGACGAGTAAAGGTAAGACCAAACGAAAAGAGCCACTCCAAGAAAAATACCCAGTAAAGCCTGTGGACGGATTTTTGCTTTAAGTCCTAGTATATAGAACTCGTAAAGGCTTGCAATCATCAATCCAAGAAAAACAATAAAAAAGGTTATGTGGCTAATTAGAATAGCCCCAACAACAGTTACGACAAACAGGACTCCACTTATGGTCCTTTTAAGAAATTCGCTCAATTATCGATATTTTTAGTGAGTTCTTTTGCTTTTTCCAAATTGCAAATATCTACATAAACTTCGGCCTCGCCAAATAGATAGCTAGAATCTTGCTTATTTATGATAACTGCGGCAATTCCATTATCCTCCAAAACTTGCTTAGCTATTTCGGCTTGCCATTGTTTGCTTGTTGAAAAGGCAACTGACCAATTATCGTCCATAACTTTAGGTTGATTTAGTTTTCGTTTTTATGCGACTCCTCATCCAACTCTTTAACTAATTCCTGCTCGCGACTTAAAGTTTTTCGAGGTCCAAAGATTTGCTCCAAATCCTCACTAAATATAACCTCGCGTTCAAGTAACAAATCGGCTAACTTAGTGTGTCCTTCAAGG
>JAEXVC010000079.1 GCA_023406715.1 Bacteroidota bacterium
AACCCGGAATTGGAAAATCCCCCTTGGCGTTGCAGGTTGCACTGGGTTTAGATAACCTGAAGGTACTTTACATCTCGGGCGAGGAAAGTGCTCGACAAGTTAAAATTCGTGCCGATAGGATAAACCCGAAGAATCAATCCTGCCTAATTCTGAACGAAACCCTTTTGGAGAATATTCTTACTCAGGCCGAAAATATTACTCCAGATTTGATTGTAATAGACTCAATTCAAACGCTATATTCCGATTCTATTGAATCATCGCCCGGAAGTGTTTCGCAGGTGAGGGAAACCGCCGCGGCACTTTTGCGCTATGCCAAAACAATTGGAACTCCGATTATTCTGATTGGACATATCACAAAGGATGGAAGCATTGCTGGTCCTAAGGTTTTGGAGCATATTGTTGATGTGGTGTTACAGTTCGAGGGTGACCAGAATTACCTATACCGAATTCTCCGCTCTGGCAAGAACAGGTTTGGCTCCACATCGGAGATTGGTATTTTTGAGATGCAGAATTCAGGCTTAGTAGAAGTGACTAATCCTTCGGAGATATTACTATCGCATCGCGACGAGATGCTGAGTGGTGTTTGCGTTGCCGCTACAATTGATGGTGCTAGGCCATTCCTAATTGAGACACAATCGTTGGTTAGCTCCGCCGTTTACGGAACACCCCAGCGAGCCACAACTGGATTTGATGCTCGTAGGTTGAATATGCTACTGGCAGTTTTGGAGCGCAGGGCTGGCTTTAGACTTTCGCAGAAGGATGTTTTCTTGAACATCGCGGGTGGAATAAAGGTAAGCGACCCAGCCATTGACCTTGCCGTAATCTCGGCAATTCTTTCATCAACCTTCGATACTCCAATTCAGGGTACAACTTGCTTTGCTGCAGAGGTTGGTCTTTCTGGCGAAATTCGTCCAGTAAACAGACTCGACCAGCGAATTGCTGAAGCCAAAAAGTTGGGTATGGATAGAATATTTGTCTCCAAGTATAACATTAAAGGGATAGATTTGAATGGTGGTATAAAGGTTATCCCAATTGGAAGGATTGAGGAGTTGGTAAAGTTATTGTTTGGAAAGAATTAGAGATTTGGTACAGCGTTAAACGTTGGTCGTGAATCGAAAATCGTTTAACTATTAACATTTAACGAGTTTTCTTTTTATGCGCGATTTTTCAATCTACACAGTTGTTGCTCTTAATATATTTATTTTAGTTCGATACTGTTGGTTGCTCTACAAAAAAGAAATTAAGCCAGCCCTAGCAATGTGGCTGTTTTTTTCGATTGCTGTAATAATGAGTTTAGTAACCTATATGGCCGAGGGCAATCACGGATTTTTGGATAATATCCTTAACACAGCCGATATTGTTTATGTTGTTACTGTTACAATTGCAATTCTTATATGGGGCGATAAGAGTTCTAAGTTCACAAAGTTTGACACAGGCTGTTTAGTAGCGGTGCTATTAATTGTCCTTTTCTGGATTATTACGCAGGACCATATTATTACAAATTTCTGCATTCAAGGTATAATGGTTATTTCATACTTTCCCGTAGTTAAACGTCTTTTAGAATCCAGAGAAAACACGGAGCCCTTTTCTGTTTGGTTTATAATGATGCTTAACCCAGCAATTTCACTTCTCTCGAGTAAAGGAACTCTAGCTACCGTTTACTCTGTAAGGGCAATTATTTGCGTTGCAGTTCTAATGTTACTGATGCTTAGGGTTGAAATACTTGCAAGGAAAGAAGCCAAACATTCATCGGTGCAATAGTTATCAACACCATTACTTTTTCTGCATTAAAAGTTTTAATATTACTGCTAGTTCTGTTTTGATTTTACTGAACGTTGCTTTCTGATGTCTTGTGTCTAATATCTAGCGTCTTAAGTTATGAAAATAGCAGTTATAGGTTTTGGTGCAGCAGCAATTGGACTGCTGGAGAGAATGAAGGATACCGAACACGAAATCCACGTGTTCGAGAAAAGCCCGGATATCTATTCGTCTAGCATTTCGGGGATAAGAGCCGATGGAAAGTTGTTTGTCTCGTCCGAGATGGGTGGCGATATTTTTATCGACCCAATACTGCAACGCAAACTGGTCGATTTCTACATCAACTTTACTGAACGCAAGCATGTTGAAACAGGCAAATCGTTCAGCTCACAAACTTACTACAAGCAGTTTTATGAGAAAGGTTTTATGCCGATATCATCGGAGTTTTTCCATATTGGCACCGACCAACTCAAAGAGGTGCTTTTCAATATCTATGCGATGTTTGGAAAATCGTCGAACATCCACTTCCATTTCGATGCCGAGATAACCAGCGTTGAGCCGAATAATGGTGGTATAATAATCAACAATTCCGATTATTTTGATACTGCAGTTGTAGCAGTTGGGCGAAGTGGGCATAAACTTATCAATAAGCTTATTGGCGAGAATCCAACTTTGGTGCAGAATAATACCAAGGTCGATTTGGGTATTCGATACGAGGTTCCGAACCATATTGTTGAGGAACTCAACAAGGAGATGTACGAGTTCAAGGTGAAGTACAAGAGCCGCACAGGTTATATGGTTCGTACATTCTGTAACAATCCATCAGGATTTGTGGTAACTGAGAATTATGGCGATTTTACAACCGTGAACGGCCACGCTAAGATGCGCGAAAAGAGCACCAATACTAACTTTGCAATACTTGCATCGCTAGTGCTAACCGAGCCATTTAAGGACCCAATTGGCTATGGCTCATATATAGCAAAACTATCGAATTTGTTGGCTGGCGAAGGAAAAGTTATACTCCAAACCTACAGCCACTTTAAGGAATCGAAACGTACAAAAAACCTATACCGAGTGTTACCAACGCTTGAACATGATAAATACATTCTGGGTGATATAAACCTTGCCTTTCCAAGGCGAATAATTGAAAGCATCATTGATTTTGTAGAAAACCTTGATACCGTTATTCCTGGTATTGCCATCAACGATAATTTGGTTTATGCCCCAGAAATTAAGTTCTACTCCAATAGGTTGAACAACATAACCAATCCAAAGCTCAAGTTTGTTGGCGATTGTTCTGGAGCAACACGCTCAATTATTTACGCCACTGCTCACGGATACCTTATGGGCGAAGCAATTCTGAATAATCAATTTTCAAACACATCGCTTTAATGCTGAGCGTTGAGAATTTAACCGTTGCCTTTGGGAACAATGAGGTGGTAAAGGGAATCAGTTTTCATCTCAACTCTGGTGAAATACTTGGAATTGTTGGTGAATCGGGCTCCGGAAAATCCATTTCATCGCTCTGTATAATGGGTCTGCTACCAAACAGTGCGGTGGTTAAATCAGGCTCAATTCTTTTTACAAAAGACAAATCTAACAAGGTTGATTTGATAAAAATCTCCAATGAGGAACATCGACAGCTAAGAGGAAATGATATTGCGATGATTTTTCAGGAGCCACATACCTCGCTGAATCCATCGATGCGATGTGGAAAGCAACTGTTGGAAGCCGTGGAATTGAATTCTGGGCTGAAAGGAAAGTCTGCTGAAGATAGATGTATGGCTTTGCTTACAGAGATGCAACTACCTGACCCTAAAAAGATTTATAGAAGCCATCCACACCAGCTTAGTGGCGGACAAAAACAACGGGTGATGATTGCTATTGCCCTTGCAGGCAATCCGAAACTACTTATTGCCGATGAACCAACCACGGCGCTTGATGTAACAGTTCAAAAAAGTATTCTTGCCCTTTTGAACGATATTAGGAACCGCTACCAAATGGGAATAGTATTTATATCGCACGATTTGAGCGTAATTGAGGAGGTTGCCGATAAGGTAATTGTAATGAAACTTGGCGAAATTGTCGAGAGTGGAAACGCCAAGGAAGTTTTTAAATCGCCAGTGCATTCTTATACTCAAGCATTAATCAATTTTAGAAAATCGTTAAACTCACCCAATAATTCAACAATAAATAATTTAAGCAACAAAAATATATTCAGCGTAACCAACCTTGAGGTTCTGTATGGAAAACAGAACAAGTTTTTTAAGCGATTGTCAAATAGGTTTGTTGCAGTAAACAAGGTAAGTTTCGATTTGATAGAAGGGGAAACACTTGGATTGGTAGGCGAATCGGGTTCTGGCAAAAGTACAATAGGACGTTCAATACTCAGGTTGATTAAAAAAAGTTCGGGGAACATCACCTATAATGGCAGGACTATAGAGAGTTTTACTAATGAAGAGATGTTAAATTTTAGGCGTGAAGTTCAGTTGATTTTTCAAGACCCCTATTCATCGCTTAATCCTCGGTTAACAGTTGGTCAGGCTCTTATGGAACCGATGCTATACCACGGATTGGTTAAGAAAACAGACGAGGCAAAGCAAATAGTTTTAAATCTTCTTGATAAGGTAAAGTTATCCGAAAACAGTTTTTATAGGTATCCCCACGAGTTTTCAGGCGGCCAGCGTCAACGTATAGTAATTGCTAGAGCACTAACACTTCAGCCCAAGGTGCTTATCTGTGATGAAATTATCTCGGCTCTCGATGTTGCCATACAAGCGCAGATTCTAGATTTGCTCGATGAGTTGAAAAGGGATTTTAACCTAACTTACCTATTCATTTCGCATGACTTGGGCGTTGTGCGCCACATCAGCGACAGGGTTATTGTTCTCCAGCACGGAAACATTATAGAATTAGGGCCTGTGAATGAAATATTCGACAGGCCCCAAAGCGATTATACTAAGAATTTGATTGATTCTGTTCCTGGATTAAAGGATTAGAAGAATTCTATCTCGTTAATCTCATCATCCATTTTACTATCGCAGTTCAAGTTGATGTACTTCTGAAGAACGGGTCTATCCCAATCGTCTTCTGGAGTAATTCCCAACGAAGGGTCAGCATAAACCTTTTGAAGGAAATTTGCAAAAACAGGTAAAGCCATGCTTGCTCCTTGTCCCATTTTAAGATTATCAAAATGCACAGCCCTATCCTCTGCGCCAGTCCAAACACCTGCAACTAGGTTCGGAGTAATTCCCATAAACCAACCATCGGAATGGTTTTGGGTTGTACCGGTTTTGCCACCAATTTTACCCGGAAGTTGATACTTGTAGCGTAATCGAACTCCAGTACCTTGGTTAACCACCCCTTCTAGCAGATTAACCATTAAAAAAGCGGTTTGGTCGCTAATTGCTTCGGTTTTAGTTGTGTTGAATTGCGCCAAAACGTTACCATTTCTATCCTCAATACGGGTAACAAAAATAGGTTCAACATGTACGCCTTTATTAACAAAGGTTCCATAAGCACCAACCATTTCGTATAAACTAAAATCGAATGGTCCAAGGAATATTGAATACACAGGTTCTACCTTGCTATGAATACCTAATTGTTTAATCATATCAACTACCGCTTCTGGGGTAAACTGTTTCAGAACCCAAGCAGATATATAGTTTACAGAGTTTGCTAGTCCCCATTTTAACGTAACCATTTTGCCATCATATTTTGACGGAGACGAGTTTTTGGGAGTGTATGTAGAGTCAGCAACTAAGAAAGTTTGAGGTACATTAGGAACCTCTAAAC
>JAEXVC010000134.1 GCA_023406715.1 Bacteroidota bacterium
CTTAGTCACTCAGCTGAGATTTTTGTTTTCGGCGAGTTACAACTACCAGCCATTGAGGCAGCCGTTGAGCCAATTACACCCACGGATGTTGAGAACACCGCGGTTATTATTTATACGTCGGGAACAACTGGAAGCCCAAAGGGTGTAATGCTATCGTACAAAAACTTGTTGGCTAACATCAAGGCAGTTTCTGAGGATGTGGTGATTTTTACTCCGCAACGACAAGTTTTGATGCTACTTCCAATGCATCATATATTCCCACTGGCAGGTTCTATGATGGCTCCACTTAAGGTTGGTGGAACAATAGTGATGAGTCCTTCAATGCAATCATCTGATTTGTTAGAAACTTTAAAGAATAATCATGTTGCGATAATGATTGGAGTTCCACGATTATATGAGCTGATTTACAAGGGTGTTATGGCTAAAATTGATGCAAGTTTTATTGGCCGATTACTATTTCGCATGGTAAAACTCACTAAGAGTAAAGCTTTAGGCAAGAAAATATTTGGGAAAGTACATCGTGGATTCGGAGGGCATTTGGAATATTTAGTGTCGGGAGGTGCTGCTTTGAGCAAGGAGGTTGGAGGATTCTATCAAACCCTAGGCTTTGATGTTTTGGAGGGATTTGGTATGACAGAAGCAGCTCCAATGATAACATTTACCCGTCCTGGAAAGGTACTAATTGGCTCTCCGGGGCATCCTCTACCTGGACTTACCGTTGAAATTCGCGATGGTGAGATTTTGGCCAAAGGCCCAAATATTATGCAAGGATACTATAATAGACCTGAGGAAACAGCCGAAGTTTTGAAGGATGGCTGGTTATATACAGGCGACTTGGGTCGTATCGATAAAAAAGGGTATCTATTTATTACAGGCAGGAAAAAGGAGATTATTGTTCTGTCGAACGGAAAAAATATCAACCCTATTGAACTGGAAGTAAAGTTAGAAAAAGCATCGCCCTGTGTTAAGGAGGCTGGAGTTTTCTTATTTAACGATGCGCTACATGCTGTAATTCACCCCGACTACAAGAGTCTATCTGATTTGGGCATAAAAAATCCTGAACAGTATTTTAGGGAAACTCTTATGCCCGAGTTCAATAAAAACCTAAGTTCCTACAAGCGTATAATGCATTTTGCACTTGTAAACGTTGAGTTACCCCGAACAAGATTAGGAAAACTTCAGCGTTTCAAGTTGGAAGAACTTGCCGAAGCCCCCAAAAAGAAAAATGGGAAAGTGGAACATCCCGATAATGAGGAGTACCGTGCAGTAAAGTCGTTTATTGAGAGTCAGGTTGATATGGAGATATCGCCCGACGACCATTTGGAGTTCGATATTGCTCTGGATTCCTTAGGTCGATTATCGCTTATCGATTTTATTGAAACCAAGTTTGGGCTTAAGTTCGATAACGAAAAATTGGTTCGTTTCCCTTCTGTAAAGGCAATGGTTGACCATATCAGGGAGCACAAACTATTCAACAAGGAAGAAGGAACAAACTGGACAGAGCTTTTAAAAGAGAAGGTTCAAGTTAAACTTCCCAAAACTTGGCCAACACAGAACTTCATCAAAAATATCTCGAAGGGTTTCTTTAAAATATACTTTAAATTCAAAAGCGAAGGAACTGAAAATATTCCCGAGGGTCCTTGTATTATAGCACCAAACCATCAAAGTTATTTAGATGGATTGCTTGTGGCATCTTTTATAAAACGTAAAACATTCCGCTCAACCTATTTCTATGCTAAAAAGAAACACGTAAACAACTGGATTACGAGGTTTATGGCTAGCAAGAACAATGTTATTGTAATGGATATTGATAAAGACTTGAAGGAGTCTATTCAAAAACTTGCAGAAGTGCTGAGAAGTGGCAAAAAGATTATTCTATTCCCCGAAGGTACGCGTACATATACAGGCGAACTTGGCGATTTCAAGAAGACATTTGCCATACTGAGCCGTGAGTTGAATGTTCCCGTTGTTCCTGTTGCTATATCGGGTGCTTTTAAAGCATTTCCAAGAGGTTCTAAAATTCCTCGTCCAGGGACGCCTATACGGGTTAGTTTTTTACCGCCAATAAATCCCGCCGACTACGAGTTGGACTCATTAATTGAAACGGTTAAGGGTAGGATTGAAACCAAGATTAATGAGACATTCTGAGAATATCACTATTAAGTCGGGTTTTTAATCCGACTTTTTTAATATTCCCATAGGGTAAAAACCACCTAACGTATCTTATTTATGGAATAGCGTTATTCTAAACCCTTTAACCTTTAGAAGCACCCATGTGTTGAGTTATTTCATATCATGGGTGTTTCGTTTGTTTTGATAAAGATTTTGCAATATAAAATATTTGTAATCAATAATTTAAAAAATAAGCACATGAAACATTTAATATTCCTTCATTTCATTATTCCAATTTTGGCTGTAACCAACTCAACAACAGTTTATGGACAATCTGAAAATAAAATAAATCAGCCAGAATTAACTCCAAAAGTGTTTGCACCCGGTTTCATTTCAACCGGAATGTACGAGCGCGATTTAGCCATGACAATGGATGGAAACGAAATTTACTACTCGCTTTTCCAAGGCGATTGGAACACAATAATGATGACCAAGAAATTTGATGGCGTATGGCAGGAGCCAATTGTTGCTCCTTTCGCAAGGGATACAATGTTTTTCTTTGCAGAGCCAGCACTGTCAGTTGATGGCAATAAAATATTTTTCCTCTCCACCAAGCCGCGCAATGGAGAAACCAGAAAACCCGGATGGAATAACCAAAATATTTGGTTTGCAAGTAGAAATGCCGATGGAACTTGGGGTGAAGCAATGCCCTTACCCGAAAATATAAATGCACAGGAAGAGTTTTACCCCTCTTTAACAAAGGATGGCACTCTCTATTTCTGCCGTACCGATGCAAAAACAAAGGTTTCGCAAATCCTTCGCTCGAAACTGATTAATGGTGTCTACCAAGACCCAATTGTGCTTCCAGCACCTATAAACGCTAAGGGGACTATCTTCAATGCTTGCATTGCTCCTGACGATAGTTATTTAATTGGCTGTGTATCGGAACGAGATTCTAGCAATATGAAACGAGTAACCTATATGCTCTTTTTTCATAATACCGATGATACCTGGACTGAAGGAATAGATTTGGTTAAGGAGTTGAATCTGCCCTGTCCTAATGCCATCAGTATCTCCACTTCGCTCGATGGAAAAGTGCTTTTCTTTGCTTCAACTGCAAAAACAATAAAATTTAGCGATTTACAGTCAAGTTGGAGCCTAAGTTCCATCGCAAAAAGAAGGATATTGCCAGGAAATGGAAACTCAGATATTTACTGGATGGAAATTGAAGATGGATTTAAAAAAATAAGAAAATAGTTTTGGATTTAATCGGGTTAGTAATTTGTTTAGAATTGTTATGAATTGAAAAAGACGCAGACTTAGTCTGCGTCTTTTCTTATGACTAAAAACTCAGAATTATCGCATCTCAACAAGTTCCATTGACGAAACTTGTTTCCCTTTTGAATCTAATCCAATAGATTTTACTATTCCAACACCCTTAGCATACCAATCGGTGGAAGCAGTATTTACCTTAATGCCCATAGTAACTACCAATACATTTGCTGAGAATTTATATGCCTTAAATGTACCTGCGCCAACTGTAACATCTTCTATAACTTCAACCTTTCGGTTTGTAACATTTACAGTGGTTTTCATTGCAACAAAGCCCATTTTTATTGCCATTTCAAGTGATGCATCCGGAAGTGTTTGGCCAGGAGTTGGGTTATTGGGCATTTCGAGGCTATTTCCTGTAACTTGAAGTTCTGCAGGAACTTGTCCATTTTGTTGAAAAGCAGCCTTGCTCATGTAGTTGGTCATATCAAAGAACATCTTATCGCCACGTTTTTTGATTGTAATTTCCTCGTTGTAAACGGCTTTGTCCTTTGCATCGTTTACCTCGCATAGGTAGGTAATATCCATATCATCACCCAACTTTTTTATGCTTTTTATTGTGTACTTCACAATGCTGGTTACTTTATCTTTTTTATCGAAATGCTTATAAACAAGCACTGTTCCCTCTTTAGTTGGGAAGAATAAATCCTGTGCATTTAATGTAACGCCAACAAAAGCAATAACAACTAGTAGAATTAATTTTTTCATAGATATTAGATTTAGAGATTTGATGTTAAAGGTAGTATTATTTTTAATTCGTTATTCATTTACATCCAGGTAACTATTTGTTCCAATGCTCTGCGAGTTTTAACTCCTTGTGGGTTTTTCCTATAACCAAATGCCAGCATATATGCAACGCCGTATTTGTTTGTATCAACACCAAAATCTTTGGCTAAAATTGTATCAGTAAGTTTTTGACTGAAACCTTCAATGGGGCAAGAATCAATGCCAATCATTGCAGCAGCTGTCATCATATTGCCCATGGCAATATAGGTTTGCTTGGTGGCCCAATCGAAGAGTTTGCGGTCATCGGTTAGGTCGAAATCGCTCTTCTGAAAATTCTCGTAAAATTTTTCTCGGCGGGCAATATACTCGTCGGATAGTTTCTGAACTTCTTTAGTGAACTGTTTGATATAGGGACTATCGTAACGTATCAGTTCCGATTTCATTGCTAGGCAAACCACAACATGGCTGGCAGTATCAAACTTTAAAGGTGCACCCCAAGCACCTTCCTTCATTTTCTCTCGTAACTCTGGGTTCTGAACCACAATAAAATGCCAAGGCTCATAGCCAAATGAACTGGGCGAAAGCCTTGCAGTTTCGAGTATAAACTCAAAATCGTCATCGGAGATTTTCTTTGTACTATCGAACTCCTTGCAGGCGTGACGAAACTGGAATGCCGATATAATTTCTTCTTTTGTCATATCTAAAATATTTTTATATCAATTAAAACATCAAAAAAACAGTTTTTAAGATGATTTGTTCTTGAGAAAATTTTCAAAATAGAAATCTTGTAAACATTTACTACTTTTAGGGTTGCAAGCCCATCATATCTAAACAAACTAAACAAAACCCGATGAAACACATAGTCCTTCCAATTTTGCTCGGTATATCTCTATTATCCTGCAAGCAGCAAGAAATTAATATTATTCCTGCGCCTATTCGTTTAGTACAGGAAGAGGGAAACTTTACTCTTAATAAATCTACAAAGATTATTGTTGATAAAGACGATAACACTGCACTCAAAGTTGCCAAGTATTTTCAGGTGATGCTTAAAGTCAAAGGAATGGAGTTGGTGTTATCTGATGTTGTGAATTCACCTGCAACCAATAGAAATATTTATTTTACGATGATTGGCGTTAACGATTCTTTAGGTAGCGAGGGTTATGAGTTATCCGTATCTAAAAATGGTATTGTAATTAAAGCAAACTCTGGCTCTGGCTACTTCTATGCAATTCAAACATTGCGTCAACTAATGCCCTCCGATTTTGAGAATACCGAATCAAAGTACAGCAAAATATCAATTCCAAATTTGCAGATTGTCGATAAACCCAAGTTTGCATGGCGCGGACTAAATCTAGATTGCTGCCGTCATTTTATGACAAAGGATTTTATTAAGCGCTATATCGATTTATTGGCTTACCATAAAATGAATATTCTACATTGGCACTTGACCGAAGACCAAGGATGGCGTATAGAAATTAAGAAATATCCAAAGTTAACAGAGGTTGGTGCTTGGCGACAGTTATCTGATGGTACAAACTATGGTGGTTACTACACACAGGATGATATTCGCGAGGTAGTTGCATATGCTGCGGAGCGTTACGTTAATGTTGTTCCCGAAATTGAGATGCCCGGACACTCGGTTGCCGCGCTTGCTGCTTACCCTCAATTTTCTTGTACAGGAGAGCCATTAAAAGTTGAAACCAGCTGGGGCGTATTCAAAGATATTTACTGTGCTGGAAACGATTCAACCTATATTTTTTTGCAGGATGTGTTAACTGAGGTTGTTGAGTTGTTCCCATTCCCATACATCCATATTGGTGGCGATGAGGCGCCAAAGTACCGTTGGGAGAATTGCCCAAAATGTCAGCATCAACTAAAAAAACAAAAACTGCACGATTATGAACAGTTACAGCGATATTTTATAAGCAGAATAGCCCAGTTTTTGGAAACAAAGAATAGAAAAATTATTGGTTGGGATGAGATTCTGGATGGTGGTCGTCCACACAATGCCACAGTTCAGGCCTGGCGAGGAATTGATAGAGCCGAAGCATCTGTTGCTGCGGGAGCGCCTGTAATTGTATCGCCAACTAGCCATTGCTATTTCGATTACCCTGTTGAAGTCATTGATTTGAAGAAGGTTTACTCGTTCAATCCAATCCCTGATGGCATTGCTGCAGAGCAACAAGTTTTGATTATTGGCGGTGAATGTAATATGTGGAGCGAACGTGCACCACAGGAAACCATCGACTCCAAGTTATTCCCACGTATTTTGGCTATTAGCGAAGTACTCTGGACAAGCCCAGTAGAGCGCAACTACGAGCAATTCCTAAAGCGTGTCCGCACTCATTATGGCCGATTAACTAGTTTGGGCGTAAATTATGGTTTTGAGCAAAGTGCCGTAACAATTAATAGCCAGTTATCCGAGGATTTTAAATCAATCACAGTAAGCATTGAGCGAGGACAGGAAAATCTGGAAATTTACTATACCACCGATGGAACTGAACCCACAACAAAATCAACCAAATATACAAAGCCATTAACGGTTACTGAATCAAAATCCATTAAAGCTGCAGCATTTATTGGCGATAGCAGAGTTGGAGAAGTTTTCAAAAGAGAACTTGTGCTATCGAAATCGACAGGAAAAAAGATTGAACTTGGATTCACTCCCGCACAAAAGTATATGGGAGGTGGAATACAGGCCTTGGTTGATGGGCGTAAAGGAACGGGTTCATACAACGATGGCATTTGGCAGGCAGTTCAAGGTAGCGATATGACCTCTGTGGTTGATTTGGGCGAAGCCCAAGCAATTAACTCAGTTTCTGTTGGATTCTTTCAGTCCAATCCATCGTGGATATTTGTACCACGTCAGGTTGAGTTCCTAGCCTCTACAGATGGAAACAGCTATAATGTTATCGCAACAATTGATTCGCAGGTGAAACCCGAGAACGAAGGAATGTTTCGTCACGACTTTAAAGCCGAAGTAAGCGGAGTAACTTGTCGTTACATTAAGATGGTTGCTCACAGCATAGGTAACTGTCCCGAATGGCACCCAGCCGCAGGCTCACCCTCGTGGCTTTTTGCCGATGAGATTGTGGTTGAGTAGTTTGAATTACCAAATAGAATGAATATCAATAGCCCCGAGTTTTGACTCGGGGTGCTTTTTTATCCTGAAAATCATTTGGAAAAACGGAAAACAAAACTAACTTTAAAACCCATTAACCCTTTTCCGATTTTCTAAAAATGGCCAAGAAAACAACCACTCCTAAGCAATTCGACCCTCAGAAAAATTATTTGGCTACAATGAAGGCTATAGGCTATGTTTGCCCTAGCAAAGCCACTCCTGAGGATTATCGTCGGATTGGATTCAAATCAGGGCTTGAAGTGCACCAGCAGCTTAAAACACAGAAAAAACTATTCTGCCGTTGCCCTGCGGGCATTTTCCACGAAAACGAAGATTTTCACGCAGAAATTATTCGACATATGCGTCCAACTCTGAGTGAGATGGGCGAGTACGATGGTACCGCTTTGATGGAGTTTAAAACTAAAAAAGAGGTTATTTACCGCATAAACAATAAAACAACCTGTACCTACGAGATTGATGATACTCCGCCATTCCCCGTTAATCGTGAGGCATTAGAGATTGCCTTGGAGATATCGCTGCTTTGCAAAATGAGCATCGTAGGCGAGGTGCATATCACCCGCAAACAGTACTTGGATGGTTCAATCCCTACAGGTTTCCAGCGTACTGCAATTCTTGGTGTTGGGGGCGAACTTCAACTCAAGAAAAAAAAGATAAACCTTATACAGCTGAGTATTGAGGAGGATGCCTGCCGCGAGATATCGGATATTGGGCATCAACGTATATACAAAACCGACCGTTTGGGTATGCCGCTGATTGAAACGGTTACTCATCCAGAGTGTCTTACTCCCGATGAACTTCGCGAGGCTGGCGATTATATCCGATTCCTAAACCGTAGCACAGGAAAGGTTCGCACAGGAATTGGCGCTGCACGTCAGGATACGAACGTTAGCTGCGAGGGTGGTACACGTGTTGAGATTAAGGGTGTATCGCACAGCAAATGGTTACCAGAACTTTCTCACAACGAGGGTTTCCGCCAGTGGGCTTTGCTAAATATCCGTAAAATGCTACTAGAGCGCATTGCTAATCCTGCAAGTTGGGCTTTACGCCATATGGAGATTGATGCTTACTCCCACAACCTTGAGCACGAACTGGCACAAAAATATACCGATAATGGTTATAAACTTGTAGCAATTGCACTGCCTTCGTTCCACGGCATTCTATCGCACTTTACACAACCCGGAATGAGTTTCACCAACGAACTGAGCGATAGGCTTAAGGTTATTGCTTGCGTTGAGAAACCAAATATCACTAGCGATGAGGATTTGGTTAATCCACTATCGGAGCAGGATACAGTTAAACTAGCATCGTTGCTTAAGGCATCGGCCGACGATGCAATTGTGCTAATATGGGGGCCAAAGGAGGACATTCCAACTGCGCTTGATGTGATTGATGAGCGTTGCCGCATGGCATTCGAAGGAGTTCCCCGCGAAACACGCCGTCCGCTTGCCGATGGAACTACTCTTTTTGAGCGAGTGCTACCTGGGGCTGACCGTATGTATCCCGATACCGATTCTGCTCCAATTCCATTGGAAGATTCGTATATCAAAAAGTTGAGCGGAAACCTTCCAGTTGATATCTGGCAGCGATTCCAGCAGTTGGCTAATATGCGTATTCCAGAGGATACCCACCGTTTTATATTGCGCCGCAACTTAGTTCCAATAATCGAGGAGATTTCCAATATGGGATTCTCTGCAAGGTTTGTGGGAACATTGCTTGGCCATAACCTAAAGTGCATTGAGGGGCATATTCCAATGCATAAGGACTTTAGTTATCGTAGAGTTGTGGATATGTTTGCCTTCCTTTCGAAGCAAAATCTACATCAATCACTATCAAAATTGATGCTTCCGGTTATTTACCAGCATCCAAATATGGACTTCAACTCAGTGCTTACCAGCATCAACTTTAAGAAACGCACCGTTGATGAGCTAACCGCTCCTGTTGACTATCTGATTGAAAAGTTCAAAGAGATTCGCGTTACAAAAGACAACAACCCTAATATTGTAGTGAATTGGGTTATGGGACAGCTAAACCGTCAAGCCTTGGGTAATGCCGATTTAAAGGAACTCCGTAAGCGGATTGAGGAGAGGGTAAATAGTTAATTAACTACATCAACACTTATTGCAATGGAAGATATTTTTCAAGGATATAAAGGTAGAGCACTGGAAGTGCTAAAAAAATACAACGTTAGAGTTTGGGGCAAGGCTGTAGTTGAAACAAGCCGTGGCGAGTTTAAGGGAACAGTTCTGCCTCGCGCCGAGAACGATGACGATTGCCATATCGTTATTAAGATTGATACTGGCTACAACGTGGGTATCGATATTTTCACAATTACTAGCATGAAAGAGGTTGGTTACTACAAGGCAACCTACAAAATTCCCGAAAAGGAATTCCCTTTCACACCCAATTTGCCAAAGGTTAAGTTGCTTGGTACTGGCGGAACAATTGCATCGCGGCTCGATTACCGTACAGGGGCTGTTATTCCGGCATTCTCGCCCGGAGAACTTTACGGCGCAGTTCCAGAATTAGCCGATATTTGCAATCTAAACACCGAAAAGCTTTTCGCTGTGTTCAGTGAGAATATGGGGCCCGAACAGTACAAAGCGCTAGCAATTGCTATTGGCAAGGAGATTGAGAACGGGATTGATGGGATTATCATTGGTCACGGTACTGATACCTTGAGCCATACCGCTGCCGCACTAACCTTCATGGTGCAAAACCCTCCTGTTCCTATTGTTTTGGTGGGTTCGCAGCGTAGTTCCGACCGCCCCAGCAGCGATGCTGCTCTAAACCTAATGCACGCTGCCCTCACTGCCGGACACTCAGATATTGCCGAGGTTATGGTTTGTATGTTTGGGCCAACATCGGACGAGTATGGATTTCTGCATCGTGGAACACGTGTACGTAAGATGCACTCATCGTATCGTAGCACATTCCGCACCATTGGCAATACTCCTTTGGCAACAGTTAGCCGGAAAGATGGAGTTAAACCGATTGTAGAGAATTACAATCATCGCAGGAAGGATCGCAAAGCTAAAATTATGCCTTACTTTGAGGAGAAGGTTACAATTGTATACTACTATCCCAACATGCAGCCCGATATTATTGACTCGTTGGTTGATAATGGTTACAAGGGAATTATCATTGCAGGAACTGGGTTGGGGCATATCAACAAACCCCTTTACCCTGCCATTGAGCGTGCTACAAAGAAAGGCGTTCATATCTACATGACCGTTCAAACGCTTTGGGGCTATGCACACATGTACGTTTACGATACTGGTCGCGATTTGATGGCCAAAGGCATTATTCCTGCCGAAAATATGCTTCCTGAAACGGCCTATATTAAACTAGGTTGGGCGCTTGGGCAATCCAAAGACCCTGTCGAGGTTCGCA
>JAEXVC010000271.1 GCA_023406715.1 Bacteroidota bacterium
GGCTTAAACTACTCTGAGGCGCTTGGCGATGGCTGGCTAAAAGCGGTACATCCCGAGGATAGAGATAAAATATATAATGGCTGGAAGGAAAAAACTCAAGATGCTGAAAAATCTATTGCAGAGTACCGATTTGTAAAAGACGATGGTAGTTTTGTTTGGGTTTTAGGCAATGCCCTACCCGAAATTGTTGATGGGGAACTTAAAGGATACATAGGGACAATAACGAACATCACCGAGATAAAAAAGGCCCAAGAAGAAATTGAAAAAAGCGAGAAAAAATTCCGTGAAATGGCGAACCTTTTACCTCAAACTATATGGGAGGCCGATATTAATGGAAAAATAACGTTCACCAATAATAATGGCTTTAAATACTTAGGTTATACACAGGAAGATTTTGACAAAGGAATATATATGCTAAATTTAATTATTCCGGAGGATAGGGCTCGTGCAATTAAAAATATAACCCAACGGTATAGTAACGAAAGAAGTCAGGGAGAAGAATATACTGCTCTACGTAAAGACGGAACAACTTACCCTGTACAAATATTCACAAGTCCAATATTCGAAAACGATAAACCCATTGGAATACGAGGAATATCAATAGACATAACCGAATCGAAGAAAGCCCAACAGGAACTTAAAGAAAGCGAAGAACGCTACAGAACAATTATTGAGGCATTCCCAGACATTATTATGATTTCGGACCTAAAAGGTAATATAATTTTTGCCAATGATACTTTTGAGAAAATAACCGGAGTTAAACCTGAGGAGTATAAAAACCCTAATAGAAAAGCACATATTCATCCAGAAGATATTAGGTTGGTAAAAGATGAAATACAAGCACTCTTAAATAGCAACAAAACAAGAACTAATATTATTGAAAATAGATTTATTGATACTAATGGGAATATACATTGGTTTAGTGGGATAATATCAAAATTATCATTAAGCAATCAAATCTATCTCCAAACAATAACAAGGGATATTACTGAAAAGAAATTAATTGAGAAAGAATTAGAACAACACCGAAATAATCTGGAAGAAATTGTAAAAAAAAGAACAAAGGAGCTAGAAATTGCAATGCAAGAACTCCGTGAGGCGCAAAACAAATTAATCCATTCTGAAAAAATGGCATCGTTGGGTGTGCTTGCCGCTGGAATTGCGCATGAAATTAACAATCCGTTGAACTTTATTCAAGGAGGAATAAGTGGATTAGACTCATACATTAAAGAAACGTTGCCAGAGCATATTCCTGAAACAGAACCTTTAATTAAGGCTATCCAAGAAGGAATTCATCGCTCCGCGGAAATTGTTCAAAGCCTTAACCGATATAGCAGAAAAGAGGAATTCCCAAGAACCACTTGCAATATTCACACAATTATTGATAGTTGTTTGGTTATGGTTAACAACCAAACAAAGAATAGGATTACCGTTGAAAAAGATTACTATGACAACGATTTAAATATTCTATGCAACGAAGGTCAAATACACCAGGCATTCCTAAATATTATTGTAAATGCAATACACTCTATTGAAAATAAGGGTTCCATAAAAATCTCTACACAAAAATTGAACAATCAGGTTTGTGTAATAATTTCTGACACAGGTACTGGCATTAGCAAGGAAAATTTACTACGCATTACCGACCCATTTTTTACCACCAAACCAGCAGGAAAGGGAACTGGACTTGGATTGTCAATTACATATAATATCATTTCTGAGCATAATGGTAGTATTCAGTTTGAATCGGAACTTAATTTGGGAACAACCGTAAAAGTTATTTTACCGTTTAATCGATAGAATTATGGAAGAACTAACCTCTGTACTTTACGTTGACGACGAGCCAACTAACTTACTTTTATTCAAAATTAACTTTAAAAAGAAGTACGATGTAATGACCGCACTTTCTGGAGAAGAGGGCATGACGTTATTAGCGCAAAATCCACAAATAAAGGTTGTTATAAGTGACATGAAAATGCCCGGGATGAATGGTATAGAATTTATTACTCAGGCAAAAAAAGATTATCCTAATATCATTTTTTACATACTAACCGGTTATGACATTACTCCTGAAATTGCTCAGGCTATTAAGGATAAACTTATAAACCAATATTTCAGTAAGCCATTCAACCTTCCAGAGATTGAAAAATCAATTAACAACGCGCTTAAAGTTTAGATAGACTTAATTGCTTAGATATTTGTCCAACTCCATAAGCATTCTATTAACCTTTATTGGTTTTTCGAGCATTGAGTCAAACCCAATCTCTTTTGCAAAGGAGTAGTTTTTTTGGCTAGGATACGCTGTTTGTCCAATAATTGGAATCTGGTTATTAATATCCTTAATAAGTCTTGTAGCCTCAAAGCCATCGAGCTCGGGCATAACTAAATCCATCAGAATAAGATTTATATCGGAGCCTTGCTTAACAAAATCAACGGCCTCAACGCCATTTTTAGCCCAAATAACATTGGCATTAGTGTTTTTGAGGGCTGCTTTTAGGTAAACAAAATTGGCATCAATATCATCGGCAACAAGAATAGTCTTATTATTCCATTCGTAATGCTTCTTGATAATGGTGTGGTTATCGAATTCAAACTTAGAGTTAACGGGTATAAATGGTATGGTAAAATAAACACTTGTTCCTGATTTTGGTGTACTATTTATCCAAATTTTCCCGCCAAGTTTTTCAACTATATGTTTTGATATGGCTAAGCCAAGACCCATTCCGCCATACCTCCGAGTATTTGAATCATCAACCTGACGGAAAGGGTTAAAGACTAGTGCCTGCTTTTCAGGCTCTATACCAATACCGCTATCCACAACGTAGAACATTAGTGTTGATTCGTCCTTTAAACTATATCCAAATTCAATAAAACCATTCTCCGTAAACTTACAGGAGTTGGTTAGTAGTTGAAATAGAACTTGCTGAACCCGAGTTTGGTCACTAAATATTACCAAATCGTCACCATAAATTTCTTTCCTTAAGCTGAGCTTTACGTTGGTAGCTTTTTTGTCTTCCTCTATAAGTTGACGGTACAAATCGGACATCATGGCGTTAACCGAGAACTCCTTCTTCTTAATCATCAACTGACCCGTTTCAATCTCTGATATTTCAATTAGGTTCTCAATTAAGCGGAGCAAATCGTTGGAGTTTCGGTAAATAATTTCGGAGATATTACGTCGCTCCCCGAAACTTAAATCATTATCGGTTAATAACGATGAAAAGCCAATAATGGCATTTAATGGGGTACGGATTTCGTGCGAAAGATTTGAAAGAAATGCAGATTTTAACTTATCGGATTCCTCCGCCTTAGATTTTGCAAATAGTATTTCCTTCTCAAACTCTTTTCGCTTAGTAATATTCTCCATAATGGCCACTGAGTGCTGAACTTTACCATCTTCATTAATAATTGGGGTAAAGGATGCGCTTACCCAAAAATGGTCGCCATTCCTGTTTTTCAAATGGATTTCGCCTTGCCAAATCTGTCCATTTTTGATACTTTCTACTGCTTTTGCAAGGTTACTACCGGAATTGTACTCAATATTTAAATTTAGAATTTCTCTACTGTATATTTCATCAATAGTATATCCAGTGAGGGTAGAGAATGTAGGGTTAATAAATTCAACCTCCGTATCGGGCGATAGAATTGCCACACTAACAGGCGAGTTCTCAATTGCTTTTGAAAGAACATCGCGGTACTGCTCAACCTCCTTCTTCTTGGTAATATCAATCATGATACCGCCAATCTTCAGTTGGTTATTTACTCCCAAAAATTTAAACTTATGAGTAAGAAAATACCTCCAGTTTCCAGCCACATCAAGAATTTGGTTTTCCTCCTCGCTTTCGAGGTACGATTTTGATAACTTTTCGCTACTTTCCTCAGGCAAAAACGATTTTACGCTTCCTCCCCCAGTAATTGTTTTGAGGTATGTGTTTTGGTAAAGAATCTCGTGAGTTATTCCATCCTCAATAAAAACCCCAACGGGAAGGCTATCCATAAAAACCTCAAATTGTTTTTCGGTTTGCTTTAAGGTTTCTTCTACAGCAAATTTTTCCGATACATCCTTAAAGTCCTCAACTATCCCCACCAAATTATTATCGGAGTCGAATAGTGGTGTTGCGCTGTAAATACAACGAACTTTTTTCCCATCGCGCTTAAACCTAAACTCGTTAGACTCAACATTTACATCACCATTTTTTAGCCTCTCAAGCGGACAATTTGCAGTATGGCAATAAATTCCGTGAAATACGGTGTAGCACTTCTCTCCCTCCAACTTTTCATTCTCCAAACCAGATATTTTACAGAATGCATTGTTAACCGCAAGTATGTCAAAATTTGTATTTATAATGCGAACGCCATTCTTCGTTGCGTTGAAAATTTGTTTTATTTGATAATTTCCTAGTGAGTTTATTATATCGTTACTCCTGAATTTCTCTATGGTAATTTGGGCTTTGAGCCTTTCGTTAAAACTTTTTGTTAAGAATTTATAGAGAAACAAAAGAGAAACGAAAGCAAAAATACCAACCAATATTGTTAAGACAAAAATTGATTTGTAGGCATTACGGAGTAAAGTTATGTCGTTTAAAGCATAGTAATGACCAACAATTTTATTGGATGATGAAAGAATGTCGGCAATCCTATGAACGCAATAATCAGAATTCTTTACCTTAATTGTGGTTTTAGAACTTAACTGTTTCGGTAATGCCTTCTGAATAGTTTCATCGTTTAGCCCAATAGTTATTGTTTCGTTGCCATTACTATTTAGAAGTATAAATGACGATGTAACATCTGCATCGTTTAAGTGGCTCAAGAGTCTATCCTGTAGGTAGGCATAATCAACCATTCCATATTCGTAGGAAATAGTAGATTTTATCCACAGGTCACCAGATGAGGCTAATACTGTTTTAATGGGAAATAAGTCGGAGTTAACAAGGTAGATATTATCAAAATTAACTCTTGAACTATCGGCACTACTTGAAAGCAGATGAATGAAAGGAGGAAGTATAGTTTTTTTGTTATTCGATTCCTTTTCCGATACAGAATTCAAAATAATATCCTCAATTCCTTTCTGATAACTTGAGATTTTACTATTGATTACTTCTAGGTTTTTTGCATTGGAAATACTTATCTGTTTCTTATAGGATGAATTGATATAAAAGAGTGTATAGGCAAATGCAGCCAACACAACAATAGCTAGTGCGAGTAAAAGAAACCTGATATTCCGTCTGCTTACAATCACAAATGAAAAGAATCTACAAAAAAATTAACGGCTTCAAAAGTAAAAATATTTCTTACATAGAAAAAAGATTGGATACTTTTTGTAATCCAATCTTCATCCTTAAATCAAACTAACATTGAAAACCTTATATCTTGATAAGTTTTGTATGTAACAGTTTCCCGTTATTCAACTTTACCACAACTATATAAGTTCCCCTTGTTAAATCACTAATTGGAATCTCAGACACAGAATTGCTTTCTGGCCTAATTTGCTTGGTTAATATTCCGGTGATACTAAAAATTTGAATTAAGCTAACAGGGCTATTTAACTTAACAAACACTGACTCATTTGCTGGATTAGGGTACATTACAAGGTTATCCTCATCCAAATCCTCAATGCCATTTAAAATTAAATTTACGTTTATTGTTTTGTTAGCCGTAACATCAACAGAACCACCATATGTCTGATAACCATCCTTACTTACACTATACGATAATCCCTTGGTATAACCAACGGTAGCAAATGTGGCTATTCCGTTTACATCAGTTACCTGTGTTCCATATCCATTAATGTTTACATTTGCGCCTGACAACGCATTACCATTACGTTTAACCGCAAACACAACCTCAAAGGTATCATTTATCAAAGTATCTTTAATTGTAAGCGATTCCGCTCCAACGCTAAACCCAACCTTATCCTTGGATGGGTATCCCTCTTTCTCTATCGAGTAATCGTAATTGCCTTCTATCTGCCTAGTTTTTACTCTACCTAAAGAAGTTGATAAAGTGGACAAAATTGGTTCACCATTCCTGAATAAGGCAAATTTTGCCGAACTAATTGGTATTACCCCCACAGGTGTTTTACCATAAATTTCAAACACCACATCCCTTTGCTCCGATTGAAGGTAATCCATGTAAACATTAATTGTAGAATTACCCTCTATGTTTATCCACTGCTTATGAGTTAAAAATTTAGTGTTAGTTATTTCTAACTGGCTAACCCCTCTAGGAACGTCAATTGTTGCAAACCCTTCTGTATTTGTTAATGCGGTGATGCTGTTAACACTTACCAGTGCAGATGAAACAGCAACCCCATAGATATCCTTTACCGACACTGATAATGTGCACTCTTGTGGGGTTATCTTGAATTCAAAATTCTCATCGTTGGTTGCTACTGTAACATTGGATGATAAAATATTATATCCACTCTTTTCAATTGTTAATGAATTTTCACCAATTTTAGTTGTAACATTGGCAACCCCCATGGGTGTTGTGAAATACTCACCTCCATTAATGGCAATCTTAGCCCCAAGAATTGGTTGATTGCTCAAGTTATCCAAAACAGTTATAGTTGATTTATATGCTTTTTCCAAATCCAAATTAATGGTTTGACTTGAAGCTGTTTTTGTTACTGAGCCATCCAAAGGATTAAAACCAGCAGAGTTAACTGAATAGCTGAAAGTACCCTGAGGTAAACTAAACTGAACAACACCATCAGTTCCTGTTATTTTAACTAATCCATCAATAGAAACAGATGCTCCTTTAACGGGCAATCCTCCGTCTCTTACATTTACTGAAAGAGTATAAAGAGTCTGAGTATTTACGCTTGTAATTTTTGCTTTCCAACCTGAGTTAGTTACTCCACCATCAGAATAGAACTGGAAGGTAAGTTCCCCTGTTTCACTGGTTGACGGGTTAATGTCACCTGGATTATTTGCATTACAATAAGTACCTAAAAGTGTTGAATTAATGTTAGGACCATTGAATATTTTTAAATAATCATAACCACAAGTATTACTCTCAGTTTTTTCTACATCAAAATTTATGAATTCAACCTTTATCTTTGCTCCGCTACTAAGTGGTTTAAATGTTAGTGTATAATTCTCCCCATTCTGATAGTTTGATGCGCTTCCTCCAGAATCGTAAAACCAAACGGAGTCAACAACGGTAATCTCATTGTTGCTCATCAATACATCTCCAGACAAGTTTGAGGTTTTAAAATACCAGACATCGCAAGACTCGCTGCAGATTCCCAAATAATTACCTGGAGTAACCTTCCAGTAGTAATCCTTATTACGCTCCAATACAACATCTTTAAATGGCTCAACAACCCTGCCTAAAAGGGCTAAATTATCGAGAGTATTTCCTAGATAAACATCGTAGAACTGAGCATTGTCTGATACTGTCCATGAAAGTTTACTTGGGAACAAGTTTGTGCTATTGTTAGCAGGGTAAGGATTGGTAACGCACACGGGTATTGCACTTGGCTCAACACACTCAATTGCAGCTCTCCAGCCTGTACTAGTATTACTTCCATCGGAGGTAAACTTAAAAGTTAGTGAATTACCAGAGGAAATAATATTGGCGGGTAGGTTTGTTCCTGAGAAAGGACTTCCGGCAACCTGTTTTGAAGTAGTACTTGAACCGTCGTAAATATATAGAAAATCATACCCAGATTCCGTGGAAAACTCTGAAAAAGAAACCTTTACTTTTCCGTAATCAATTAAACTTGTAATTGAAGTAACAAAACTTTCGTTATTAGCATAGCCGCCAATAGCGCCTCCTGAATCGAAAAATACCGAAGAACAAGAGCTAACACTTTGGTTCTTCATCAATATTACATTATCCGAGGTGACTTCCATCAACTCAACCTTTTCCTGATTGAGTAAGACATATGATACCGAAGACACATTAACCACTAGAGGATAAGTGTAAGTATATTTACTATTTGGCTTAACGCTAATTTTTACTTGAACATTAACGGATTCTCCTGGATCAACTGAAAAATTGTTCAGTGGCTCTGTAGATAAAATTATCTGATCTGAAACGGAATCAGGAATAGAGAAAACCACGGATAGATCATTTAAAATTGAGTTTCCTGTGTTCTTGATTGCAACAATGCCATAGAATGTTTCGCCAAAATTTGCTGCACTGTTATTGTTGCCAGTTTTTGAGTCGTCAATTTTAAAATCACCAAAAGTAATGGCAGGGGCATTAATTCGGAGGTTTAAGCTAGAAGTCCATTGACCCTCATTACTCTTAAAGGTTAGGGTAAACTTCTCAGTAGTCTTGTCAGGAACATTCGATGCTATGTTGAACTTAAAAGCATCGTTTACCACAACAATATTATTATCTTTTTCAAAATTTACATCGCCAATAAAAACGGAGTCTGGGCTGGAAAGTGTGGCAAACCCTGTTTTATTCTCAATCAAAACTCTGGTATTGGTTGATTTTGCAATACCTAGGTTTTTAACTGCAAGGTTAACCATTACGGTTTCACCAAAATCTATCTTTTGATTACTATTTCCTAGTTCATCATTAACAATAATAGCATTTAAAGTAACATAAGGTCCAGAGGCCACAACGGCATTAACGGTTCCAACATGAGGAATTGATTGTGCCCGGGTAGCGGTTATTGTTAAAGTACTAGGAGTTTCTAATCCAGTAAGTGAAACAGACTTCTCTCCGGTTTGGTCAAAATACTGAGTGCCTATTATTTCTGAACCTTTAGTAATGGCAACGTAAGTTCCTTCAAGTGCACTAACGTTAAAAGAACTACTACCAACAATAATTGTTTGGTCGTAAGAAACTTCATTTGGGTCAGCCTCTGTAAAATATGGCATCAAGGAAGGGTCTCCTAAAATATTATAGGCCTCCCAGTAGTATTGTGCATTTTTTTGACGAGAGTAATCATTCAGTTCAACCTCTGTAACCGCAAGGTTCCCAGCAAAAACCATTGCTCCTGCAGTTTTGTAATTGCTAACAAAAGGTGCATCATAGCCTCCAATTGTAGTTTCAGCAAAAGTAGGCACATATCCATTATTATTACCAACCATTGGAAATGCACCAACAGCCCAGTACATATCCTCGAGCCAGTAACTGCTTGGCGATGAACCAATATAGGTTACTGCACCTTTATTGGCACCTCTAAGCCAAGCCTCGCCAATACACTCATCGGTTCCAAAATCACCTGATAGGCAGCAGTTTGCCACAGTAAAAGGATAGTTGTTTGCGTTAGAGAATGCATTAACTTCTGGAATTGAAAGTTCTGGGCCCTGCCAACTAACTTCGCTACAATGCGCTGTGTAATTAACAAACCCAACAGCAATTTTTTCGGGATTATAACAGTTAGTATAACCCGATTGGGCCAATGGATTGTTTGGATCCGATGCTACGCCGTACTCATTAACAACACTAAAACCATTGCTGGAATTAAAGTAGTTGGCTGTTCCATACTTAATGGTTGGCTGCCCAACACGGGGATTCCATGTTCCATCGTCGCCAGCAATAAGCGTTACTTTGTTTAAATACTCCGGACTTGCAAATTGGTATTTTTCGTAGTATAGAATTTTGTTAACAATATTATCAAGCTGTTGGGTTGTTGTGGCCGATAGCCGTCCATAGTACATCTCTGGGAACATATCGCCATCAACACTGGCGTAATAAAGGTCGGTTTCTTTTTCCGATTGAGCGCCAATCTGCGAAGAGGGGACTTGAGCCACATCGCCTACAAAAATTAAAAAAGTTGGAACAGGATCATCTGCCGTTGCCGAATTATACTGTTGTTGAATGTACGATTTTATTTGAGCCGATGAGGTTCCTATAACATCGGTATAAGCAGTTATAACCTTAAAGCCCTTTTGTGTTTTCCACTGAATAAATGGCACCAAAGAAGATTCGAACATCCTATTGCTAATAATTAGCATTTTAACAGGATACTTGGTTTTATCTGGGTTGCTATCGTAAATGGTTGATGTTGTGTTGAACAATGACTTGCTTAGCATATCAAAGTATGGACTTGACAAAACGGGAGTTTCATTTGTAGTTTTTGCACCACCAATAACATCAACTTCTATATCTATCTCGTTATAAACCTTAATTTTTCCTTCGGCAGGATTGTAATCCACAGGGCTAACCACCAACCTAGCAATGGTATAGGAACGCATATTACCTAAAATCTCAACGCTTACATTAGAGTTGTTAATGTAGGTTTGCTTTGCATAAATCTCCTTTTTTCGAACAAAGGGTATCAGTAATGAATCTTCGTCTTTCCTAACTGATGGTTGAACAGGTATAATGGGTTTTGTAACTCCGAAATCTTTAAGTGAAAGTTCAACTTCAGATGAGTTAGCAATTCGGGCATTCACCTTTGCACCCAAAGGAAGTAGTATGAGCTTCTTGTAAACGGGCAATTGAGGTGTACCCACTTCGCCAGATGAATTGCTCTTATCGAACCAAATTAAGGCATAGTCCTCTCCA
Source organism: Bacteroidota bacterium (assembly GCA_023406715.1). Taxonomy (GTDB): domain Bacteria; phylum Bacteroidota; class Bacteroidia; order Bacteroidales; family Tenuifilaceae; genus SB25. The sequence goes on from JAEXVC010000271.1 coordinate 10,477, forward strand.
TCTTTCTGCTTGCTTTGCTTCCAGTTTAACTTATCGAAATTTAGGGATAAATGAAATCTATCCGATGATACTGTTTTCTCTAATCGGGCAGGCTTTATATTCTGCTTTGTTTTTAAACGAATCTCTCCCATCTGGGCTTTAAGACTCAACACCGCCAATGAGAATAGAAAAATTGTAAAAAATCTTTTTAGCATATTATCGTAAATTTTAATCGTGCAAATTACGAAATCTATCAATAAAAAATCCGAGCAAACCCAATATAACTAAAAACTACGGATAAACAACGCGTACCAACCCAAAATCAAAACATTATTCTAATGTAAACGCAGCAAAACAGAAAATGATTCGTCTTTTAAAATTTATCTTTATAGTATTTTAATACCAACTCGTTGAATTATAAAACAATTTAGCTTTGTTTAAGTTTTGCGAATTGAAAATAGATTTAACTTCGACACTGTTTAAACCATTAGTTTGTCACCAACATCTTATAATGTAAAATTCCATACAATGAAAAAAGCAATTATTGCAGCATTAATAGTTATACCATCGTTTGTTTGGGCACAGGAGCCATGGTCGCTTGAGCAGTGTGTTGAGTATGCCCTGCAAAACAACTTACAGGTGAAACAGCAGGAACTCAACGTAAGGTCTAGCGAAAGTGAACTTAGACGCTCAAAAGAAAGTCTCTTCCCTACTCTCAATTTATCTGGGAATCACTCTTACAGTAAGTATCTTAATGCTGATACAAGTATGTGGGTTCAAAGTACATCCTTTTCTTTGAGTTCTAGTGTAACCCTTTTTGATGGGCTTCAAAATGTAAATACTATAAAGCAAAACAGCTACGATTTAAAAGCATCATACGCTAATATTGAAAAAATCAAAAACGACATTGCTCTTGCGGTAGCATCATCATACCTACAAATTCTTTATCAACTTGAACTTGTTGAGGTTTCTAAAAAACAACTTAGTTTGACTCAAATGCAAGTTGACAGAACTAAAAAACTTTACGAAGCAGGTAGTATCCCAGAAGGAACCCTTCTGGAGGTTGAGGCTTTGCAAGCATCGGATGAATTGCAACTGGTAAATGCGCTTAACCAACTAGACATTGCATACCTTGGCTTAACCCAACTATTGGAGATAAAGAATCCTGAGGGATTTGGTATTCAAAAACCAGTTTTACCAGATGTTGATAGCACTTCATTGGTTTTGAATGCAAGAGAAATATACTCCAATGCAGAAACTAGAATGCCTCAAATTCTTGGTTCTCAATTTGGGGTAAATAGTGCAGAGGTTGGATTGAAAATTGCGAAAGGATTATACCTACCACAACTATCCCTAAATGCAAGTTTAGGCTCAAACGCATCAAAAATGTTAACAGATAATCCACTTCTAACAGCCGACCCTTTTGCTACACAAATAAAAAACAATGCAAATGCATCGGTAGGATTAAGTCTAAGTATTCCAATTTTTAATGGTGGTTTAAATAAGAGCAGGGTAACCTCTGCTAAAATATCATTGGATAGAGCCCGTTTAAACCTTGAAACCGAAAAAAATACCCTCTACAAGGATATTCAACAAGCAACTGCCGATGCCATGGCATCACAAAAACGCCAAAAAGCTGCTTATAAGAATAAAGTTGCCAATGAGGAATCGTTAAGGTACTCGGAGAATAAGTTCAACGTGGGATTAATTACTGCTTTTGACTATACAACTGCTCGCAATAAATACTCAAAAGCCGAAACCGATTTGCTACAAGCCAAGTATGAGTTTCTTTTCAAATTGAAAATCCTAGATTTTTACAAGGGAGTTCCCCTCAAACTTTAATAAACAATCAAAACAATTTCGTAATCAAATTAAATACTATACTGATGAAAAAGGGATTATTAAAATATTTAATTGGCGCTTTAGTGGTGCTAATAATTATAGCTGTAGTAGGAAAAAAGAAAGGTTGGTTTGGCAAACCTCAAACAATATCGGTTTTTGTTGAAAAGCCTGAAAAAAGAACTATTACCGAGGCCATAACTGCCAATGGTAAAATTCAGCCTGAGGTTGAAATTAAACTCAGTTCCGAAGTTTCGGGCGAGATTATTGAACTACCCGTGAAGGAAGGAAACTGGGTGGAAAAAGGACAACTGTTGGTTAGAATTAAGCCCGATACCTATATTTCGTACAAGGAAAGAGCAATTGCTTCTGTTAACTCGGCCAATGCAAGACTCACTCAGGCTCAAGCACAAATGAATCAAAGTGAATTAGCATTCAAGCGTAGCAAACAACTTTATGACCAGAAGGCCATTTCGGAGTCGGATTTTGAAGCCGCTAAAACCAACTTCGAGGTAGCTCAATCAGAACTTAAGGCCGCCAGTTTTAATGTTGAGAGTGCACAAGCATCGCTTAAAGAAGCAGAGGAGAACCTTCGCAAAACATCTATTTTCTCACCCATATCCGGAACTGTATCGAAACTGAACGTAGAGCTTGGCGAAAGGGTGCTTGGTACAATTCAATTTGCTGGTACAGAAATTATGCGTATTGCAAACCTTAATAGAATGGAGGCTCGTGTTAGTGTTAACGAAAACGATATTGTTAAGGTTAAAATTGGCGATACGGCTTTGATTGAAATTGATGCATACCTTGATAGAAAGTTCAAGGGTATTGTAACCCAAATTGCTAACTCAGCTAACGTTACAGGAGTAACAACTGACCAAGTTACCAGTTTTGAGGTTCGTGCTTTCATATTAGAGAATTCGTATAAAGATCTAATTTCAGATAAACTCCAAAGCCCATTTCGTCCTGGAATGTCAACTACTGTTGATATTTTAACTCAAACCCGTGCAAATGTACTTACCATTCCAATTCAAGCCGTAACGGTTAGGGTTGACTCGTCCATGAATGCCAAAACTGGTTTCCAAAAAGAGGGGGAACAAAAAGTAGAAAATACTGCAACAGTTGCTAAAAACGATAAACCCAAAGAAATAGTATTTATCACAAAAGGAGATTCAGCAAAAATTGTTGAGGTTAAAACAGGGATTCAGGATAACCAGTTTATTGAAATTACCGAAGGTCTAACTGGCGACGAAGAAGTAGTAACTGCGCCCTATAGTGCAATTTCGCGCAAACTTAAAGATAAAATGCTGATTAAAAAGGCTAAAACAAAAGAAGAATTATTCAAAGAAGATAGCAAAAAGTAGTATTAAACTATAAATAGAACTAAACCAGAGCGATTAGTTAATCGTTCTGGTTTTTTGTTTTTAACAATACTATATTTGCAAATCATTACTGGAGTTAAAGGAACTCAAGCACTAAACAACGTAGCGTATGACACATATTCTTTGTATTGAAACAGGAACAACCGTTTGCTCGGTAGCATTGGGTAACGAAAATGGTGTGTTGGGTTACAAAGAAGTGGCCGATTCAAAATCGCACGCATCGGAGCTCTCAGTGTTCATTCAAGACTTGTTAAAAGAACTTTCGTTCAACATAAAAGATATTGATGCAATTGCCGTTAGCAAAGGTCCCGGCTCATACACGGGTTTACGCATTGGCGTTTCGCTAGCCAAAGGAGTTTGTTTTGCCCTCAATAAGCCATTAATCGCAATCGGAAGTTTGGATTCTATGGTTTATGGGGTTGACGATTTAGTTACCCAACAAAAACTTGATAGTTCTCACATTTTTTGCCCAATGATTGACGCTCGCAGAATGGAGGTTTACTCTGTTCTTTTCAACAATGAAAAGAATAGGATAACCGATGTAAGTGCAATTATTGTAGAAGCAGAAACGTTTAATGAACAGTTACAATCAAAAAAAATTGTTTTCTTTGGTAATGGTGCATCTAAATGTAAATCTGTTATTTCAAACCAAAATGCTATCTTTATCGATAATTTTGAACCGTCGGCACGCTTTATGCTACCACTTGCTTTAAACGCTTATAAAGATGAGAAATTTGAGGATATTGCATACTTTGAACCGTTCTACCTTAAGGATTTTGTTGCCATTAAGGCCAAGAACAAGGTTTTGCCAAACAAACAATAGGTGCATAGGTCTTTCCCTTGCTTCGACCCTAATTTTTATACTTTTTGCAACAACCAATTCCTTCGCTCAAGTACAAAAAGCGTTTGCTCATGGCGAAAAGTTAAAGTATAAAATCTATTACGGTTTTATAAATGCAGGAGAAGCGGTTTTGGAGGTCAGGAAAGGTGATTACGAAGGAAAAGAAGCCAATCATCTTTATCTGAATGGACGAACAACTGGGCTTGCTAATACGCTTTACAATGTAAATGATACCTACCAAAGTTTTACTAATCCCGATACCGATTGGCCATATTACTCCATCAGAGACATCCACGAGGGTAGCTATAAACATTACAGCACCCAAGTTTTTGACCATTGGAGCCGAGAAGACTCTTCCATTGTAAACAGTACAATTACTGGCGAAGTTGTTGTTGTAAAGGGTTGTCAGGATATTTTATCATCGTTCTACTATTTACGAAACCTAATTCTTAAGGCTCCTCCACAAAAAGACCAGCTTTATGTTGTGGATTCATATTTTACCGATGAGAAGTATCCATTAATGGTTCGATTCAAGGGCTACGAAACGGTTAAAACAAAGGTTGGGGAGATTCGTTGTATGAAATTTATGCCAGTGGTTTTGACAGGTAGGGTATTCAAATCGAAGGATGATATGACCATTTGGTTCTCTAACGATGAGAATTTTATTCCTATTCGCATCCGTTTTGAAATTTTTGTGGGTTCGGTTTACTGCGATTTAGTCAGCTATTCTGGATTAAACAACAATTTTAAATCTCTCAAAAAGAAAGATTAACAAACATTTATATGCAATAAATGATTATTTTTATTTATAATTCTAAAACATAAACTATGAAAAAACTACTTACTCTTGTTGCGATGTTTGCCTTGGTAGGAACAACATTTGTATCGTGCGAGAAAGATGATGAAGCCGCGGCTAACTCTATGACCATTACTGGTACTTTCCAAGTTGGAGAAAACCAGTACACTAATCCAACCTATAATCTTGGAAATCCCGACGACCATGAAGGGTATCTCGTAAGTTTTATCGGCAAAAAAGTTGAGAACGGAATGATTATTGAACCGATTATGAATATTGACTTGGGCAATAATTTGTATGCAAACTACGAGATGGAAATTTACACGGCTCAACCAGGGACAACAACAATGTATTGCAATGTGTCAATCTATGAAGGAATGGTTGATAAAAAGTACATTGCCGATTTTTATGTTGTTAGCCAAGATGCAGATGTTACAGTAACCAAAGTTGGCGCTGTGGGAGATTATATTGAAGGAACCTATGAAGGCGACTTTTACGAACCAACTAAAAAAGAAATTCCTCCATTTCACATAAAAGGAAACTTTAAAGTTAAGCGTATCGAGGCTCCGGTGTATAACAAGTAGAAAATTTTGGAGATAGTTTGAACAAAATAGCCGCCCACAAAAAGGGCGGCTTTGTTTTTATCAACTCTATAGTCTTATATCCAATCCAAGGGCAATTACATAGGCTTTGTTTGTAATATCAACACTTGGTTTTGAGGGCCAGTTCTCTGCTTTAATCGATTTATCTGTCCAGAATGTACGTCCAATGCCTAGGTCAATCTGAACATTATCTGTTACGCTATAACCCGCGCCAATTCCGATGTTGATATTATCGTATTTGACTGCTTCGTAAGCACCCAGCTGGGTATAGTATTGTTCCTGATTGGAATACCCAAAGTGAATGTATTTTGCGCCAGCACTTAATTGAAGTTTAGGTAACAATTGATAGTATGTACCTAGAGCGATATGATAGCAATCGCCAGCAATCTCCGAGATTTCTTTGCCGCTTGTATTTTTACCCCAATCTGCACCCTTTTGGAAGTAGTAATTAAAATCTACTGCAGTGGTTAGTTTCTCATTTAACTTGTAGGATATACCTGTGTAAAGTACTGCAGGTAAATCTCTGTCAGATTTTGCACCATCGGGTGCTAAATCTTTATATGTACCCTTATTATCTTTAGCCTCAAATTCTAGTTTAACCTTTGTTTCGTAATGGATTGCTAGGTTTAGTTTTTCCGAAACAGCATAGTTTAAACCAATAATTCCACCAAAACCTCTCGCTTCATTTTTATAATCAACAGTCATGCTGTAATCTGGCGAAGTGCCGTGGAACACCATTCCTGCCTCTGTATGGTTATTTGCAATAATATATCTTCCTCCAACCGAGAAGGACAACTTATCTGTTACTAAATACGAGAAATTTAATGGAATTGCCAAGTAGTATGATGATGCTTTCAAACTTTGATTATTAAAGCTGGAGTATCCCATTGGTGCTAATGTGGATAAGAATTGATAACCCATTAGTGTTGTATTTATTGAACCCTCTGGGTAATCTGCCGAAGCACCACCACCTGTAACATAAATACCTGAAGAAACAGCCCATTTATCCTTTTTATACGCAGCATAAAATGATGGTAAAAATAAATCGGCGCCATCCTGCTCAAAAGATTGTTTACCTGCACCTAGGCCTAAGTCAAACGAATGTTGTGGCTTCCGAAAAAGTGTTTGATTATTCAAACTAAAATACATGCCATCGTTGAGTTTTACTAATCCCGCAGGATTGTAATTAACGATATCCGCACCATCAAGTGCTGCATTACGCGCATTAGCACGAATCCATTTTGCACTCATATTGGCCAAATTATCCATTTGGGCTGATACGCACATAGGCATCAGTAAGCCAAGTACAAATCCTGATAATTTTATTATTCTTTTCATTTTCAAAATAGATTTAATAATTACTTATTGTTTAATAATATGATACTTATACGACATAAATTGACGCATAAAATCAATTTTATTTGAATTGAAAAGTATAAAATTTAAATTAATTTTTATTATAAATTCATTAAAGTTATTTATTTATTTGATATTCATATTTTTAATGAGTTATTAATTTTATTTTAATAAATATCAGTTCATAAAAAAAGCCTTGACCATGTCAAGGCTTTAAAGTGCATATATGTTTGTTATTTAGATGATTAACATGGCATCGCCATAGGTTCCAAAACGATACTTTTCCTTAACAGCCACTTTGTATGCCTCAAAAAGCAAATCATACCCAGCAAATGCAGAAACCATCATCAAGAGGGTTGAAAGCGGCAAATGGAAGTTTGTAATAAGCATATTAGGAACAGCAAATTCGTATGGAGGGAAAATAAACTTGTTTGTCCATCCACTGTATGGTTTAAGGTAACCATCGGTAGTAACAGAACTCTCTAAAGTGCGAAGAACAGTTGTTCCTACAGCGCAAATATTCTTTTTGTTTTGTTTTGCTGCATTAACTATGTCAACAGCATCCATAGGAATATTTATTTGCTCAGAGTCCATTTTGTGCTTGGTTAAATCTTCCACATCAACAGTACGGAAGTTTCCTAAACCAACATGAAGTGTAATTTCGGCAAAGTTCAAACCCTTAATTTCAAGTCGCTTTAGAAGCTGTTTGCTAAAATG